>JBAXOG010000037.1:0-33272 GCA_037133395.1 bacterium
GCGAATTGAACTCGCTATGGGCGGCGTGATTGCAAACAACTCGGAACTGCGCCCGCGTAGTTCAGTGATAGTGGCAAGCCCGCCGTCCGGGGGTACCGATAATAAACGAGGGCATAACTTTTTAGCATCGAATAACACGAACCACACGAATGGAAACAATGGTAGGGCGAACCGCCTGCCACGCCGTAGCCTTAGCGTAGGCGGGTCTCGGTGAGCCGCAGAGGGAATTGACATTTTTCGTGTTTTTAGTGTATTTCGTGTTAAAAAAACTTTAAGCTATTATTCAAATTATTACTAAAGGGAAATATCTGATGAATAATGAAATGAGGGTACTGTTGGGTGTTATGGTTGTTTCGCTGATGCAGCCGAGTGCAAACGCAGATACCAGAAACATGAGTTACTCCGATGTTGTCAGCCGCCTCTATGATATGAAGGTTCTGGCGACAAAGCCTCAGGTCGGCGAGAAGAGCGGTAGTTTCTCGAGCGGGGATCGATCGGCAAAATATAACGAACAAACCGGTCTCTACGAAAACTGGTTTTCAAATGCTGATAACGAAGGTGTGCTGGATAACGATGGAACCTTCTTAGACCTAAAAGGCCCTGGAGTGATCTGGCGCATCTGGAGTGCGCAACCCAAAAAGGGAAATATCGAATTCTATGTGGACGGGGCGAGCGCACCCACGTTCGCTACGCCCTTTCACTCATTGTTCACTGAAAACGAAAAGGAGTTCCCGCAGTTGTCTCACGTGAAAGCACGCGGGTGGAACAGCTTCATCCCGATCCCGTTTAATAAATCGTTACGCATTCGTGGCGCAGAGGGCTGGGGCAACTATTACCAAATTACCTACACGATTTTTCCCAAGGGCACTCACGTTCCTTCCTTCACCGGTACCTATACGGATGAACAGAAGGCGGCTTTGAAAAAAGCCAATGAGATCTGGGCTAAACGCGGGCCGAAGCTGTTCGTTGGTGAAAAAGCTCAATGTACAGAAACCACCGTTGACCTCGCACCGGGGGAGGAGAAGATTGTTGCCTGTTATGATGCCCCAGCAGCCATCTCATCCCTTGTGATGAAACGTCCCTTCGACTTCTCGCATGACAAGCCGGCAGGAGATCCAGCCATTGCGCGGGAGCGGGAGTACTCGGTGAAAATTCTTCGCGAGCTTGCGATCAGTATGACCTGGGATGAGGATAAATCGCCGTCTGTCTGGTCGCCCTTGGGGGATTTCTTCGGGACAGGCGCCGGCGAAAATCTGCATCGTACCCTGGCCTCAGGGATGACAAAGGATGTTTATTACAGCAACTGGTATATGCCCTTTAAAAAGGCCATCGTCAAAGTGAAGAACGAAGGCACTGCGCCGCGCAGCCTTAGTTTTATCATCCATATTGAGCCACTGGAAAAAAGTGCAGACGACCTGCTCCGCTATCATTTCAAATGGCATCGCGATGATTTCTCGGGATTTGACGAGCAGAGGTTATGGACAGATCGCTGGCCGGATTGGCCGGTGCTGAAAGTCGATGGAGCAGAGGGACGTTTCTGTGGGTTCACGGCACATATATGGAATCCCCTACACGCCTGGAATCTCACGGCCAGAGAGAAGGGAATATTTAGTGCTCCCGATAAACTCAAAGAAGACACACCTGGCTATCAATTTTTCATGAGTCATGCGATTCCGCCCAAGTCTGATTACTGGTGGGGAGAAGGAGATGAGAAATTTTTTGTTGATGGCGAAAAGATGCCCTCCACGTTTGGAACCGGTTCTGAAGACTACTTTGGCTATGCCTGGGGCACGTCGCTGGCTTTTGACAGTGCACTCCAGACTCAACCCCGAAATGGCGCCGCGAATGAAATCGACAAAGGCGCCGATAAAGATGGCCCGGGTAATGTTGGGCATATCACGGTTGCCCGTTGGCAGATCCCCGACAACATCCCTTTCAATCAACGTTTTGAAGCGGTGATCGAAAAATATCACGGAAACAACTGGCCCCTCCTGAATGCCTACGGGGTGAGCTGGTATCAGACCGCCAACAAAGCCGATTATTACAAGGAAGTGCCCATCAAGGCACGAGTGGACTACTATGTGCCTGCACCCTTTAAACCTCCGGTGCCTATCGTCAATGGACGATTGGAAGGGGAGCACCTCAGTCATATAGATGTGCTGGACACCAGCCGAGGAGGTCCGCACAAGGTTCAGAATATGAGAGAGCACGGCACCGGATGGTCGAATGATGCCGAGCGCAATTGGCTCGCGTGGGGTCCCCAACACAATTCTTTTTTGTGTCTTCAGTTTGAAGTGAAGGCGGCTGTAGACCAGTTCTCAGTGGGTGCTACTTATGGACCTAAATACGGCATCTTTGATTTTTATCTGGATGAACAAAAAATCGGCGGGCCAATCGATTTCTACGCCCCTACTTACAATCGTGAAAAAGACCAAGTGTTTAACATTTCTCTCAAGCCCGGCACGCATGTGCTGAAAGTCGTTGCGGTTGGTTGGCACCCGGAAGTTGAGAAACTCAAGAAAAATCTGAACTTCGGACTGGACTACATCCAACTCGGTAAAAGTACCGTCAAATAACTTCAGCGGGAGGGACGAAAAACTTTTTTAGCATCCGAAATACGCGAACCACACGAATGGGAAAGTGATTTCCTGAACCCCGAACCCTGAACCCTACACCCAAATTCCAGGCACGAAAATCATGCAAGGCCGCCCAAAAAACAGCCAAAAATTCTTAAATCTCTCTTTTTTGCACAAATTGTCCGATGTTTTGCACAAAATGTCCGGTGCTTTTTTGAAAAATTTGTGATATAGTTAATAAGTTGAATTTTCATAGTAGTAAGTTCTTAATTGTCAAAACTAGGAGATTGTCATGATTATTCATATTAAAAAAAACACGTTTCATTCACTACGTGCAACGATCTTTGTGCTCTTCAGCGCTTCAACGAAGCGGCTCATGACACTTGCGCTGCTCGCATCACTTTTCTGCGCTGGGACCGCACAGGCGCAGAGCAGCGGCGCTTGGAGTGTGAACGCCGACGGCAACTGGTCGTTGAGCAGTAGCTGGAAAAGTAGTATTGTTGCCACGGGCACGACGGGCGTGGCCTACTTTACTAATGCTATCACTGCCAGCCGGACGGTAAATTTGGATTCTTCACCGTGGACGATCAACGGTCTAACCTTTACTAATACGGGTGTCTTTGGCTGGGCGATCACCAATGGCACGTTGAACCTGGCCGGCACAACCCCGGGGTTTACAGTTGCCCCTAACAGCACGGCGACAGTCCAATCGGCCATCTCCGGTACCGCCGGTTTGCAGAAGAATAGTGCAGGTCAACTCATCCTCTCCGGCAGCAACTACTTCACGGGGACGGTCTTGATCCTCGGGGGCGACTTGAAATTGGGCAGTGCAAATGCCCTTAACCAAACGCCAGGCTCGGAGAACTTCGTCAGTTTTAATGGTGCAACTGCAGATGCAATACTAAACCTCAATGGCAACAGTATCATAGTCTCCATCATTCGTGCCGGTGTTAATAATACTATCCAGAATGCCAGTAGCACCCCAGCCACCTTGACCGTAGGTAATAGCGTGAACGCTGACAGCGGGAATTGGAATGGTAAAATTCAGGACGGTACCGGTGGCGGAGCCTTGACCCTGATTAAGATGGGCACTGGCACCCTGCCCATGGGTGCAGGGGGGAGCTTTTTCAGTGGCGGTTTATTCATCAAAGCTGGAACAGTACAAAGCGCGAATACTGCCACTACGTTCGGTACAGGCGCGATCACCCTTGGCGACAGTACAGTGGGACAGGCAGCCACTTTGAAGCTAGTGAGTGCCGGCAACAATTGGACCAACTCCATCACCATTGCCTCGGGCGCGGGCACCCGAACTATTTTAGCAACTCATGCTACGGCTGTTACGACGTTGAGCGGCACGATTGTCATGAATACTAATCTTACCCTCCAGACGACTGACAATGTTACAAGCCCTACATTGGTCTTAAGTGGCGGTTTATCCGGCACGGGCAACCTTACGCTGAACGATACCACGACGGTCGGGGGAATCACCCTTTCTGGAACAAACACCTACACGGGAACGACAACGATCCTTGCTGGCAGGGTGACGATTGGTGGCGCAGGCAAGTTGGGTAACGGCGACTATACAAGCGTCATCTCAAACAGCGGAACCCTAATCTATAACAGTTCCGCTGCCCAGGCTCTGGGCGGCATTTCAGGTTCCGGTTCCTTGGTCATCAGCGCTGGTACGCTCGGTTGCACTAACACGATTTCCTGTCCAGTCTCCGTAACCGCAGTCGGCGTTCTCTCGCCAAGTCTCGGAACAGGCGGTTCCAATACGCTAACCCTGACGAGCTCTGCGGCCAATGCCCTGACACTCAATAGCGGCTCCCGTGTGAATTTTGCCCTTCCCAACGCGGTGACAAACGATCAGATCAATATTACCGGCGGTCTGACTCTGAATGGTCCGAACTACATTACCCTATCCTTCCCAGGGGGCTCGGCGCCTGTCGGCACCTACACGCTCATGACCTACGCTAGCATAAACGGAACTGGAAGCCTGTTGTTGGACGCGACCTATCCGAATGCCACGTTGTCTTATGATAACACGAAGGTGACGTTGACGGTAAGCGGTGGCAGTACCTCGGCGGGTTCGTCCTTGACATGGAAAGGCAATGTGTCCGGGAACTGGGATATGTCGACCGCGAACTGGACGAATGGCAGTGCGGCGGTAGCTTATGCGAACGGCTATGCCGTGACGTTTGATCAAAATGCGTCCCGCTTTAGTGTGACTGGCACTGTTACAGTTGTTTCACCCGACTCAGTTACGATCAGTAATACGACCGCTTACGTAATAGGAGCCAATATCGGTGGCACTGGCTACTTGGTGAAGAACGGCTCTGGCACGGCGACACTCACCGGCACCAACAGTTACACGGGCTTCACCATGATCGGCGCTGGGGGAACACTGACGATTGGTAGCGCGGGTCAGTTGGGCAACGGAAATTATGCGGGGGCGATCACGCATAACGGCACTGCGCTTAACTTCGCAAGTTCCGCCCCCAATACTCTTTCTGGAGGCATCAACGGCGTTGGCGCCAATTCCGTCACATTCTCGGGTACTGGTTCACAAACGCTATCAGGAGTCAACCGCTTTGGCTCGTTGACCGTCGGAAATGTCGCTGGAGTCCGGGCGATGTTGACCATTACCAACGGTTCAGTGTCCAGTTCAATTCCCGGCTTGTATCAGAACTTTGTGGGTACTGGAAATGGAGCCAACAGCAATCTGGTGGTTGTCTCGGGAATTAATGCTGTATGGAATCCTGGCAATAAAGAAATATACATCGGCAATACTGGTGCCAGCGGCAACGTAGTAAGAGTGGAAAATGGGGGCATCATCACCAATGTTATTTTGCGCTTATCATCGGCCTCTACAGGAAATGGTCTGATTATCACCAATGGCGGCATGGCTTTTCAGAGCGACGACTCATCTATTGGTGAGCAGTCAGGTGGTGGCAGCAACTATGTTATCGTTGCTGGTCGCGGTGCGACGTTGAATCTCGGTGCTATGATGTCACATATCGGATATGCGGGTAACACTTCGGGCAACTCGATGAGAGTAGACCAGGGCGGGATCGTGACGAATGGCGCCATCGCCGTAGGAGATGGCGCGTCTGTCGGAAACTATATGATCATCACCAATGGTGGCCAAGTCTTCGTTAATGCAGCCAACAACACGATCGGAAGGATAGCTGGCTGTAGTTACAACTGGGTTACTGTGGGTGGAGCCAACGGATCGACCAATGCACTGTGGAGCTTCAGTGCTCAAGATCTCAACATCGGAAAACTAGCGAGTACCGGCAATGTCCTGAATGTTACAAGCGGCGGCGATGTTAAAGGAATCACCACGTTGACGGTGGGTGCCGTTATCAATTCAAATACCAACGGCGTGCGACTGACTGGTGGAGGTCTACTTGAAGTCACCACGGGTATCACGCTAGGATTCGCCACGAGTTACGGTAACTATGTGACCAACTCGGGCGGCGTTCTTCAATTTACGACGGCTACACCGGCGATCGCGCTCGCCGGCGCGGCTAACGGCAATGCGATCGTGATGGACAGTGGCACGCTGTCGTACTGTAATGCCAGTGCGGTAGTAAACGTGACGAACAACTGGGCAGTCACAGGAACTGGGATCGGAACAAATACCATCAAATGGCAGGGAGCAAACAAGCTACGTCTAGATAATTCAATTGCCACGAACTCGCTGGCGACGGTTTATACTTTCGCCAACAACCGCGGGCCTACAAATTATGTCGGGCTGGAACTGCTGAATGGAACAACGGCGATTCGCGGTAACGGCATTACCATTGACGGTAATAATGGTGGTTCGCTGCTCTTCTCCAGTACTGCAGCATCGGTCATCAATGGAGTTGCCCTTACTGGTTCTGTGCCAGTGACGGTCAGCGGAAGCTGTTCGTTGACAGGCACTGTGTCGGGTGCCGGCTCCCTGATCAAGTTGGGGACAGGCACATTGACGCTCAACAGCACGAACACCTGGACTGGGGAAACAATCCTCTCGAACGGCACCTTGCGGGTATCTACTCCCAGCGGGTTTTCCGCCAACACCACTGTTTATATTTATTCAGGCGCAACAAATGCGTTGGCGTTTAATGGGACAAACACGATCACTGCTCTTTATATCAACGGCAAAAGCTTGCCCAAAGGCGTGTATGGCGCGGACACAACGGGAGCGATTGGTTACTTGACAGAAACGGGTTATCTCAAGACCACCACCGGTACACCCCGTGCTACAATGATTCGATTCTATTAACAGATGGCTTTATATATGAATACAATACCGTGCCTGATTGCAATTCTAGCGCTCACAACCAGTGCACGGGCACTTCCTGTTGCTGAGTCGCTTCTACTTTGGGATAATAAGCCGGCGAAGGAATGGACTACTGCCTATCCTGCTGGTAATGGTCAAGGTATGGCGGCTCAGACCAACATTGGCAACAAGCCCAATGTACTCTTCATTCTCGCGGATGACATGAGGCCAGACTGCATTGGCGCGCTTGGGAATCCCAACATCAAGACCCCTAATCTGGATAAGCTGGTTGATCGTGGCATGGCATTTACGCGCACGTATGTGCTGGGTGCCAACTCAGGCGCAGTTTGCACACCAAGCCGGACGATGATTCTTTCCGGTCGTTCCGTGTTTCATTTTTCCGGTGGCGGATTTATGAAGTCCAATAAGGGGACGGGAGCTGTCTTATGGGCCAGGGCGATGAGTGCTGGTGGCTACGAGACCTTTCATCTCGGCAAAGGCGGCAATTCTTATGTGCCAGGAATGAAAGCCTTCGATACGTGTCTTTACACAGAAGAAATAGGTGCCGGCAACCATTGGGTGGCCAGCGAAAAGACAGCGGATCGGGTCATCGAATTTCTGAAGACGCGCAAGGTGGAGAAACCTTTCTTTGTTTATATGGCGCCGCCCGTGCCGCATGATCCGCGGGTTTGTCCCAAGGAATTCATGGACCTGTATGACCCTTTAAAGATTCCATTACCCAAAAGTTATATACCCATGCATCCGTTCGATAATGGCGAGATGGCGGTACGTGACGAGCAACTGGCTCCATGGCCGCGAACGGAAGAGGTGATCAAAAAGCATCTGGCGGACGACTATGCCTGTATCACGTGTTTAGATCATCATATCGGTAGGGTTATTGACACACTCAAGAGCTTGGGTCAGTTGGATAACACCCTCATTGTTTTTGCAGGAGATAACGGTTTGTCACTGGGCGATCATGGGCTGATGGGCAAGCAAAATCTGTATGAATTTGGTGGTATGCATGTGCCGTTTGTTTTTGCAGGTCCTGGGGTTCCCAAAGGAACGAGCAAAGCTTTCGCCTATCTGTTCGACGTTTATCCGACCGTCTGCGAACTAACGGGAACACCAATCCCCAAGGAGGTCGAAAGCAAGAGCCTGTTACCCGTCATCAATGGCAAGACGTTGAACGTCAGGGATTATGCCTTTACGGCCTACAGAGCCTGTCAGCGTGCTGTACGTGATGAACGCTGGAAGATTATCCGCTATCCGCTGATTGATCGCACCCAATTATTCGACCTCGAGAAGGATCCTTATGAGATGGATGATCTTTCAGCAAAACCGGAATACGCTGGGAAGGTGAAAGAGATGATGGCGCTATTAGAGCAACAGCAAAAGCTTTATGACGATGGAGTGCCGCTATCGGTTGCTAATCCAACACCGGCAGCCTGGACTCCCCCCGAGCGCGGTGTGGCAAAGCATAAGACCAAAGGAGCCGCAAAGCCAAAGCGAAAAGCAAGGGAATAGTACTGAAATAAGTTATTTTCTTTGTCATTTTGTGCACAATTTATTTCACTCTTATGCGTTAATATTAAATTATGAAGTCCTTTTACTCCCTTAGTGTTATCGCTCCGTTGCTGGTCCTATTCTTTACCGTTGATTTCGCCTGCGCCGCACCATCGGCAAAACCAAATATCATCTTTATTCTCACTGACGATGTCGGTCCAGGTAACGTGAGTTGTTATGGAGCGGACAATTATAAAACGCCCAACATTGACGCCTTGGCAAAAAACGGCGTGCGCTTTTCACAATGTTACTCGATGCCACAGTGCTCTCCTTCTCGTTGCGTGACGATTACGGGTCGCTATCCCTTCCGAACGGGTCTGATTAAGAACAACACCGTGACGGTTGATCCGAAAAAAGAGGTATCGATTGCGACCGTGATGAAACAGGCTGGCTACGTCACTGGCAGTGTTGGCAAGTGGCACATCAGTTACAGCCCTGCAGAATGGGGTTTCGACGAAACGCTCGTCTTCCCTGGTAGCGGACTTTACTGGCGCGCGACGAAGCCACAGAGCAAGTATTACCACATCAACGGCGAGAAAAAGGATCTGAAAGAGGGCGAGTATCTTCCTGATCTCATGCACGATTTTCTCCTAAAATTCATCAACAAACATAAAGACCAGCCCTTCTTTGTTTATTACCCGATGGCGCACATCCACGGCACGATCGTTCGTACGCCTGAGAGCAAACCTGGTGCGGATGAAGCACAGCTTTATACAGACAACATCGTCTACATGGATAAGCTTATTGGCAAACTGATGGCCGAGCTGGATCGGCTTGGGCTTCGCGAGAAGACGCTTGTGGTCTTTTCTGGCGACAACGGCACCTCCGGTGATTACGCCAAGAATTCGACTGTTAACGGACGCCATATTCTCGGCCACAAACTTTCCTTGGACGAAGGCGGCAGCCGCGTCCCGCTCATTGCCAACTGGCGCGGCGTGACGCCGGCTGGCAAGGTGCTCAACGACCTCGTTGATTTTAGCGACTTTCTCGCCACGTTTGCCGATCTTGGCGGCGCGAAATTACCAGAAGGTCTCAAGGTGGACGGACATAGTTTTGCGCCGCAATTGCGCGGCGAAAAAGGAACACCCCGTGATTGGGTTTATGTGCAGCTCGGTACCCAGTGGTACGTTCGCAACCAGGGATTTAAACTTACCGGGAGCGGCGAGTTTTTTGATATGTCTGATGCGCCGTTCGCTGAAAAGCCCGCAACCAACGCGTCCGAGAAAGCAAAACTTCAAGCCATCCTCACGCAACTTAATCCCGCCAGCGGCACCCCTACTGGCGATGACAAAAAATCTGGAAAGCGCGGGAAGAAGAAGAAGAAGGAATAGTGGAATGATGGAATCTTGGAATATTGGAAGAAGGCGCTCATGGGAGGGACGAGCGCCTGGCCGCCGTAGCCTTGGCGTAGGCCGGTCAGAGATGATATTTGCCTACAAGGAGACACTATGAGAGCCCAGCCGATTCTCGTTGCCATCGTACTGGGCCCCTGGTTCGGGATATACGCCGCTGAATGGAAACCCGTGACAGGTCATATCATGACGGAATGGGCGGAGAAGGTGGATCCGAACAATCCTCTTCCTGAGTATCCACGTCCGCAGTTAGTTCGCGCAAACTGGTTGAATTTGAATGGACTCTGGGACTATGCTGTAACGCCCAGAGGGCAGACGCCAGAAGCTGGAAGTCCGACTAAGTGGGATGGCAAGATCCTCGTGCCCTTCTGTATGGAGTCCGCACTTTCGGGTGTGAAGCGCCAATTGCTGAGCACGGAACGTCTTTGGTATTCACGTTCGTTCACGGCGCCCGTGCTTGCCCCAGGGGAACGACTTTTGCTGAATTTTGGCGCGGTGGATTATGAGGCGGAAGTTCGCGTGAACGAAAAGAGTGTCGGCATACACAAGGGTGGCTATGACGCTTTTTCGTGCGATATCACCTCAGTCATAAAGCCCGGCTCAAACACACTCGCGGTCTCTGTCCTCGATGCGACAGGAGGGGCTCAGGTACGCGGAAAGCAAAGCGGAACGGCTATGAAGAGACCCGGAGGTATCCGGTACACATCGACCTCAGGGATCTGGCAGACGGTCTGGCTGGAAAAAGTGCCGGAGTATTATATTTCTGGACTCAAAATTGTTCCGGATATTGATAGCGGTACCGTGAGTGTAACAGTTTACGCGCTGAAGGGGGACGTGAAGGTATCGGTGCTGGATGGCGCACAAACACTCGCACGTGCTGAAGGAAAATCGCTGACACCCATTGTTCTGAAGATCCCGCAAGCCAAGCTCTGGTCGCCCGAATCACCCTTTCTTTATGATCTGGATATTAGGCTGGGCAACGATGCGGTTAAAAGCTACTTCGGCATGCGTAAGATTTCTGTTGGCAAGGATGAAAAGGGCATCCTTCGCCCCATGCTTAATAACGCGTATGTCCATTTCCATGGTCCACTGGATCAGGGCTACTGGCCGGATGGCATCTACACCGCGCCCACGGACGAGGCACTCAAATACGATATCGAGATGACCAAGAAGTTTGGGTTCAACATGACGCGAAAGCACATCAAAGTCGAGCCTGCTCGTTGGTATTACTGGACGGACAAGCTTGGTCTTTTGGTGTGGCAGGACATGCCCTCCGGTGGCGCCGGGAAAGGCGCGAACCGGCAGAAGGACGGAACGTCAATTTCTGCGGAGGATGCGACTCAGTTCGAGCTGGAGCTACAACAGATGGTTGAGCAGCATATTAATGCGCCCTCAATTGTCTGGTGGATCGTCTTCAATGAAGCTTGGGGACAATACGATACACCGCGCTTGACAAAGCGGGTCAAGGATCTGGATCCTTCCCGTATGGTCTGTAATGCCAGTGGATGGCATGATGCGCCTAGCGGCGATGTGATCGATGAACATCGTTATCCAGGGCCACCTCGTCCTAAACCCACTGCCACTCGGATTGCTATCAACGGAGAGTTTGGCGGCGTTGGGCTGGCCGTGGCTGACCACCTGTGGGTGGCAGACCAGACCGCATCCTCCATGTACAAGACAGCGACTGACAGCAAGGATTACGCCAATCGTTTCCTGGAACTCTGGAGACAGGTCTATTCGGACGATACAAGCTTGGGTGTTTCAGGAGCGGTCTACACGCAAATTACCGATATTGAAAAGGAAGTCAATGGCCTCATGACGTATGACCGTAAAGTTGTTAAGATGGATGTTCCACGAATGGCTGATGCTATTGGAAAGCGAATTTTTCCTGCTGAATTGATGGACACTCAAACGAGGCCCCAGCCCTCCAAGAAGTCGCCTGAAAGGAAAACAAAACCTTGAGTACGTACAACTATACGCGCTTTAACCATCTAGACCTCGCGCAGAAAACAAAAGGGAAATGATGATGACCACCATAAAGAAGATGACGAAGGTCGTTTTTGTTACGGCTGTGGCGCTGTCGCTACTGCCTGGAGGGGCTGAGGCCAAAGGACAGAAGCCGCCTGAAAAAGAGAAGCCGTCGAAGATCGAAGAGAAGCTGTCGAAGAATCTGGGGTTGCTCAATCAATGGGGTAAGCAACCAGAGGTGGCGCAGACGGTTTACAAAGCGGCATTCAAGGTGCTGTCTGCAAAAATCACAGCCTCTTATGCGGATCTCGCGCGTGACGCTGATTTCCAGAAGGTTTGCGCTGAGAACAATATTATTCATCTGGGCGGTCCGATGCTGGGGAGTGTGACGCCAGACGGTGCACGCGTCTGGGTACGTACCATCAAGCCTGCAAAGGTGGAAGTCCGTGTGATGGTTGAGGGTGTTGAAAAGGCATTTGGACCTGTCGAGAGCATGCTTGAAAGCGATCTGTCAGCAGTCGTGACGGTTACCGGATTGAAACCGGAAATCCGTGCGACTTATCGAGTCCTGGTAGATGGTAAGTCGATTCCTCTGCCTGAAGGCGCGGCGATTGTTACGGCACCCGACAGCACGAAGCCTGGGAAGGTTCGCATCGCGTTTGGCTCGTGTTTCCATCAATGGGGATTAGGTAACGGCAAACAGGCTGACCTTATTCGTAGCCGGAATCCGACAGCATTTCTTATTTACGGCGATATCGCGGCTCAGGACAGAGAGCATCATGTCGGCTATCATCGGGCGGATTATCTGATGCGCGACTTCTTCCCTGCCTGGCAGCGGATTGCAGCTTCCCTCCCTGTCTATGCGATATGGGACGACCATGACTATTTTAACAACGACAAAAGTGGTATTCCGCCCGGGTACGTGAAGGCAGACATTGATTCCGTATGGTCGGTCTGGCGTCATGCTTGGAATAATCCGATGTATGGCTTTGGCGATGAAGGCAAGGGCATCTTTCTGCGCACACGCATCGGTGCCTGTGATGTCATCATGACAGATGGCCGTTATTTCCGGAAAGGTCCGGGCGGAAAAACCATGTTGGGAGAAGAGCAGATGAAATGGCTGGAAGCGCAACTACTCGACTGCAAAGGGCCGTTCATCATTTTATCCAGCGGAACCATGTGGAGTGATTATGTGTCAGACGGCAAAGACTCCTGGGGCGTATATGATCCTGCCGGACGCGAGCGCATTTTTTCATTTATCGAAAAGAACAAAATTCCTGGTGTACTGCTGATTTCTGGTGACCGGCATGGCGCGCGCGGATTCCGTATTCCGCGTCCTTCAGGATATGAGTTCTACGAATTCGAGCCAGCCAGTCTTGGCGGACGTCATGGTCCGCCGGCTGCGCGAAAGGATTGGAACACCCAATTATTTGGCATCGATAAAACATACGCTTTCGGTGAGTTCTCCATCGATACACTCCTTCCTGATCCAGAGGTCACATTCCGCTTGATCAGCGAAGACAACAAAGAAATCTACATGTTGACGCTAAAACGCAGTCAGTTAACTCCAGGAATGAAAGGCAGTACGAAATGAAGAGCGAACTAATGTTTGGAATCAGTTTGATGAGTGGGACCCTGTTGATGAGCATGAGCGCTCAGGCACAGGAAAGCAAGGTGTTTAGTTTCAAGGACACGCCGGGCCAGTATCTGGATGTGTTGCGTGACGGCAAGCTCGCGGGGCGTTACATGTATGCCTACGACCGCTCAACGCCAGAAAAGGGCGTAGAAACGTACAAACCCTATCTGCACGTCTATGACGCCGATGGCAAAGAGCCTATCACCAAGGGAGCAGGCGGAACCTACACACATCATCGCGGTATCTTTATCGGCTGGATGAAGATCACGTGCAATGGCAAGACGTATGACCGCTGGCACATGAAGGGTGGCGAACAGATTCATCGCGCGTTTATGGCACAGAAAGCCGACGCCGACCAAGCTTCATTCACCTCGCAGGTCGACTGGACTGATGAGAACGGCAAGCCGTTGATTACCGAAGAGCGCACCATGACCTTCCGGCGCGCACCGGCACCCGTTTTTCAACTCATTGACTTCTCCTCGAAGATCAAGGCAGTTGCTGGTGACATTGAACTCAATGGCGATCCCGAACATGCAGGCGTACAATTCCGTGCGGCCAACAATATAGACGGGAGCAAAACAGTATTTGTACTTCCGGGACAGAATATTGATCAGAAGGAAGTCAGAGACCTGCCGTGGATTGCTGAAAAAATCAGTGTCAGTGACAAGTTATACAGTGTGATCGAAATGAATCACCCCGATAACCCAAAAGAGACGAAGATCTCTGCTCACCGCAGCTATGGACGGTTTGGATACTTCGCGAAAACCACGATTAAGAAAGATGAATGTTTCACCTTCAAGTATCGGTTTATGATTGCTGAAGGCGAGATGCCGACTGCGGAAATGATCCAGAATAATTGCAATACCTATACAGACCGAACAGATCCAACGCCACAACTAACGGTTAAGTCAGCAAAAGAGGCTGAGGGAAAAACACCAGCAGTTAAGGGAACTGAAAAGACCCCTAAAGTGAAAAAACAAAAGACCACTAAAGGTGCTGATAAGAGTGAAACAACAAAGTAATTGATTTTTAAAAAAGGAAACTAACCAATGACTACCCAACAAAAAAATTATTCCGTAAAAGGTACGGGCTTACAGCGCCGTATATTCTTAAAAAATATGCTCGTAGCCGCATCCGCGTCTGCGTTTCCTGCATTGCCCAGCTTTGCTGTGAAAGCAAAGTCGAAAATTGGAGCTGACAAACTGAAGCCAGCAGGTGAGCGGGTGAACCTGGCATGCTGTGGTATCGGCGCTCAGGGCGGCTCCGACGTAATGGACCTGTACCGGTCCGGGTATGCCAACATCGTCGCCTTGTGCGATACGGATATGGGCGCCCCGCAGACGTTGGCTGTGTTGAAGAATTTTCCAGATGTTCCGCGCTTCAAAGATTTCCGTGAAATGCTGGAAAAGATGGACAAGCAGATTGATGCCGTGTCCATTGGTGTTCCAGATTTTTCGCATTTTCCCATAGCAATGATGGCCATGAGTATGGGCAAGCATGTTTATGTTGAGAAGCCGATGGCGCATACGTTCCAGGAAACGGAACTGATGATGCAGGCTGAGAAGAAATATAAAGTGGCCTGTCAGATGGGTAATCAGGGTCATTCAGGCGCCAATTATCATCAGTTCAAGGCTTGGACAGAAGCAGGGATCATCAAGAATGTCACGAAAATCACCGCGTTCATGAACAGCAAGCGGCGCTGGCACGGCTGGGATATTTCCGCCCTGCCGGCTGAAGAACCTATTCCAGCCACGCTGGACTGGGACAAGTGGCTGAGTACGGCTGCGGTTCACAAATTCAATCATGATTATGTTCAAGGACAATGGCGTTGCTGGTATGACTTCGGAAATGGTGCACTGGGCGATTGGGCGGCACACATCATTGATACCTCTCACCGCTTCTTGAATCTAGGTCTGCCCGAGGAAGTCAACGCGGTAAAACTAGACGGACATAACGCATTCATCTTCCCACAAGCGTCTACGTTGTCCTTCAAATTCCCAGCGCGCGGACAGATGCCGCCAGTGGAAATCACGTGGTACGACGGCCAGAAGAATCACCCGCCCCTACCCAATAATTTCGGCGAGGCGGTCATGGACTCCAACATTCCTGCTCCCAGTTCAGGCAAGATCGACTCAAAGCCTGGAAAAGTAATTTACGGAGAAGGGCTCACGTTCAAGGGCGGTTCACATGCGACAACGTTGTCGATCATACCCGAATCAAAGGCCAAGGATATGGAATCCAAGTTGCCAAAATTTGGCAAGGGGTCGAGTCATTACGAAAACTTCCTGTTAGCGTGCAAGGGTAAGGAAAAATGCCGTTCCTCGTTCGACGTTGCCGGGCCGTTGAGTCAGGTGATGATGCTGGGCGTGATTGCACAGCGTCTGAACACGAAGCTGGTCTTTGACCGGACTACGAAGCAAATCACGAATAATAAGCTCGCCAACGACTTGCTCGTCGGCCCGCCGCCGCGCACCGGCTGGGAACAGTACTACAAACTGTAACCACTCCGTCGGGATGAACGATTGTCGAGCTGAGGGATGAGGAATACTATGCGACTAGGGTTAAAGAGTCTGACATTACTCCTGGCTTTAGGGAGTGGAGCTGTTGCGGCTGCAAATGCTGAGACAGCCAGCAGATCTCCTCGAACTGAAACTCGACTCTCTGGCGATGGGTGGAAGCTGTGGCGGGATGAAAAGGCGGAATGGAAAAGCGATAAGCTTTTCCTTCCGCCTGTCGATGTGAGCAAGCTGCCCGTAAATCCTCCAACGTGTGGCTGGCTGGCCATGTATGCGGGTAAAGAGGCGATCGCTGTCTCCGTGCCAGGTACCGTGGAGGAATACTTCTGGGACGCCATTAACGGAACAAACAAAACAGAGGAGAGTTCAGTTTTAGGGGACTTCACAGGCGTGAGCTGGTGGTGGCGTACCCTGGAGGTGCCCACTGGCGAAAAAGGGAAACGCATCCTCCTAAAATTTGAGAGAAACCGACTGCGCTCTGAAGTGTTTATAAATGAAAAACTGGTTGGCTATGATCTGATCGGCGACTCCACATTTGAAATCGATATCACCGATGCCGTAAAGCTGGGCGAAAAAAACACACTGGCAGTACGCATCACAGATGCGGGTGGTAACTTTCTTTGGCCCGATGCTCAGGTGTTCGCATGGGGCACCTATAAAATTCCAATCAGCCACGGTTTTGGAGGAATCGCGGGAGACGTTGACATGCGGATGGTGGATCCGGTTTACATCGACAATGTCTTCATGAAGAACCGCTCTGAAATGACCGCCGTCGATGTACAGGTAACCGTGCAGAACAGCAAACGTGTTGCCGTGACCGGAACGTTGCAAATCGATATCGTGCCTGCCCAAGAGCCAAAAACCTTGGCGTTTAGTCAGCGCTACACGAACGTCACCCTGCAACCCGGTGAGAGCCTGATCGAACAGCGGGTGAGTCTTCCATCAGCTAAGCTATGGCACTACAACGATCCGAATCTCTATTTCTGTCATGTAAAAATCGAGGCGGACGCATGTGTCGACCAAGAGGCGGTACGCTTCGGGTTCCGCTGGCTCGGTATTGCTGAGCGTGGAAAAGACGATCATTTCTTACTCAACGGGAAACCAGAGTTTTTGCTTTCCGCTATTAGCTGGGGTTTCTGGCCGGTGAATGGTATAACCCCTTCGGATGAACTAGCCGAAAAGCAGATCCGTCAGGCCAAGGGGCTCAACATGAACATGTTGACGTTTCACCGCCATAAAGGACATTCCATCGTGCTTGACAAGGCAGATGAAATCGGGTTGCTCTATTATGCGGAACCCGGAGGATACTGCTGTGCAAAGGGGGACACATTCAGTTACGCCATGGCGCGTCTGAAGTGGTTCCGTATGATCAAAGAGTTCCGGAATCATCCATCACTGGTGATCTATAACATGATCAACGAGAATGGGCACACGCCCAAAGCACATCAGGCGAAAGACATGCTGGATGCACACACCCTTGATCCAAGTCGAATCATCACCTACACCTCTGGAATTAATCCAAAAAATCCGCCTTGTAAGTTGCACATGCTACCTTACGATGCCAATCAGTACACCAACGGCTGGTGGGATTTTCATCACGCATGCAGCCTTGGGGTCAGTGCTGATAGCCTGTATAAAAGTCCGACGAACTATTCTTATAGCCTTGATAACGCGATGCGTAAAGAGATTATCTACCTCGGAGAAGAGGGTGCAGTTGGAGCCCCGCCCCGCCTTCAATTGATCAATGACTATTTTAAAATCCCTGGACACCGCAACGGCTGGGATGGCGCAGACTACGGTCAATGGTTCAACGCCTTCGATTTTTATTTAAAACAAAAAAGTATTAAGAACCTGACTGTTGATCAGATGACTGTTGGGCTAGCTAATACGCAATACTACTACCATGGTCGCATGATTGAGAATGCCAAAATCAATGATTTCATCGATGGATATGCCATTAACGGATGGGAGTGTGAAAAGTTGGAAAACCACTCCGGTATCGTCGATGTGTTTCGTAACTACAAGGGCGATCCAGCCATTATCCAGCGCTATACACGCCCCGTGTATGTCGCCATCAAAGCGCGCAACAAAGTGGTTCACGTCTCCGATTCAATTGATGCGGACTTCTTCATCATCAATGGTGGCGGACTCCTGGACGGCGCATATACGCTGTATGTTGATCTCGTCGATCCCGAGGAGAAGGTGGTCAGTCAAGAGCGCTGGTCTGTTTCAGTCAGCCCCCAGCGACTCGGAACCCTTGTCAAAGAAAAGGCTGGGTTCACATTAAGAGGTGCGCCAGGATACTACACGATTCGTGCGCGACTGATGGATAAAAATGGAACGCAACAAGCCGATGGCATAGAGAAGCTTTTTACTGTCGACTGGAAAGCGGCAAAACTTCCAACCCAAGGAGCTATCATCGAGTCGGCCAACACGATTCATGATTTTTTATCAACTGGGTTTAAGATCCAAGCCCCCCCCTATCAAGATAACATGAGGCACTTGGACTACCTTGTTTTGGACAACAGCGTTGGCGTGATCCCCCCTACTGTCTTTCAAACGCCAAACAACTTACCGGGGTTAAAGGTAGATTATTATAACGGTCGTTCTGAGACTAAGAAACTGGTCAGCTCCCGAATTGAACCCAATATCCGAAAAAGCTCGTCACCCGTCGGAGTGACTGCTGAAAGCACCATGATCTGGACAGGACATATCACACCTAAGGAGAGCGGCTCTTATATTTTGTGTGGAGACTTTCTGCGGGGAAGGCTCAACATCTGGATTGATGATGTTATGGTAATGGATCGCGCGTTCGGTGCCAACCGAAAGGCCCGCTTTGCGAATAGCAAACTCTTCATAATGGAGGCTGCAAAAGCCTATTCGATCAAGATCCAATATGAGCGGGATGATGGGAACGACACCCTTGAACTGCAGTGGCAACGACAACTCTCCGGGAGCCAGTGCGACGGAATTCTCAACCGCGTTTCTCATGAGGGCACGACGTTGATTGTCTCGGGGGACAGCACCGAGGTATTCGCTCAGGAAATCGCCAAGCGCGAGCTTGTGAAATACAGGGGTAGTATGGATGTCGATGTGTGGTGGAAAGCTGGCGGCCTTTTTACTGTTGAGCATCCGCTCTTCAAGGAGCTTCCGCAAAACACAGGAATGAATTGGGAATTTCAAGATGTCGCGAAATATGAAGTGAAGCTCAATGCGGACGGCTTGTACAACAAAGAGTCTGAAAGCAAACGATACGGTTTATTGTTAGACGGCGAAGAAGTTGCCGCGTTTTGTACAGACGGACATAAGTTCAAAATCGCTAGCACAGTTTCTGTTGTGCGTCATGGCAAAGGAAAAATCGTGCTATCCTGCTTGGATCTTTACCCATATCTGACCAGCGAGCGTCCGTCGGCAAACGTGGTCAAAAAGATCTTCTGTAATTATCTTGAATATGCGAACACAAAATAAGAAACGCCATCACTACGTGTTATGGCTAATGAATCCTAGGAGAAAATGAAATGAACTGGAATAAAGAATATGTTGCTTTTGTGAGTGCTGTCATCTGCAGCGCGTATGGCCTGGCCGCAGCGGAAACCGTCGATACGGTTGCGAGTCCAGACATTAGCCAAAAAAATAAGTTCTATATTGGAAACCGGGAGCCCTTGCTTCAGACCCCTTTGATTAAATTGCCCGTCGGGTCAATTAAACCACAGGGATGGGTGCGTAAACAACTTGAGCTGGAAGCCGCTGGTTACTTCGGGCATCTTCCGGAGTTAAGCCGTTTTCTCATCAAAGAGGGAAGTCCATGGCTCAGTCCGGACGGCCTGGGCGAGAAATTCTGGGAAGAGGTGCCGTATTGGTTAAAGGGATATGGCGACCTAGCATACGTATTGAACGATCCTAAAATGATTGCCGAAGCCAAGGTGTGGATCAACGGAGTAATCGGAACGGCGCGAGAGGATGGCTGGTTTGGACCGCGAGCGAATATAGCCTCCCCGCGGGTACACAGCACGGGCAAGCCGGATCTGTGGCCGAACATGCCCATGTTAAATGCGCTTCAATCGTATTACGAATTTTCTGGCGATGAGCGTGTCATTCGCCTGATGACAAAATACTTTGAATGGCAGCTCAAGGTTCCAGACGAGGATTTCTTTCCGCCGCTGTGGCAACAGCAGCGGGGTGGCGATAATCTGGCCAGCGTGTATTGGCTCTATAATCGGACAGGCGATCCGAAACTGTTGATACTGGCAACGCGCATTTTCAACAAGACCGCAAACTGGACAGAAGGTGTGCAGAACTGGCACAACGTAAACATTGCACAGGCCTTGCGTGGAACACCCACCTACTACCTTCAATCAAAAGACCCGAAGCAACTGGCTGCTCCTGAGCGCAATTACCAGACCGTTTGGGGCATGTATGGACAGGTGCCAGGCGGCATGTTCGGAGGTGACGAAGGGTGCCGTCCTGGGTTTGTCACAGCCCGCCAGGCCGTTGAAACGTGCGGCATGGTAGAAATGATGCACTCCTGTGAAGTCATCTTGAAGATATCTGGCGACCTCAAGTGGGCGGATCGCTGTGAGGATGTCGCGTTTAACTCGTTGCCCGTCGTAACGACACCTGACTTCAGGGGGCTGCGCTATCTGACCGCACCGAACTTGATCATCTCCAATGGCAAGAATAAGAGTCCGAAGATCGAAGACAAGGGTGCCAAGTATCAGATGAACCCGCATGCACATCGCTGTTGCCAGCTCAATATGGGACAAGGCTGGCCCTATTATGCAGAGCATCTCTGGATGGCGACCCCCGACAGCGGGTTAGCTGTTGTTTTCTATTCGGATTCGAAAGTTGCCGCGAAGGTGGGCGACGGCACCGAGGTGAGCATCACCGAGACCACGCGCTATCCGTTTGATGAAACGATCACACTCGCGCTTTCCATGTCTAAATCTGTGCCCTTCCCGTTGTACCTTCGGATACCAGGCTGGTGCGAAAACGCCGAGCTCAGCATCAACGACCAGCCCGTCAAGGCGCAATCCAAGCCGTTGTCGTTTTTCAAAATCGCTCGCGAATGGAAGAACAATGATATCGTGAAGTTGAAATTGCCGATGCGGGTGAGTGTCCGGACATGGACAAAGAACAACAATTGCGTCTCAGTTGATCGCGGTCCGCTGACCTACTCGCTGAAGATTTCAGAAAAATACGTGCCGATCGACGGAACTGTCGCAGTTTCCAAAGAATTCCTTCCTGACGCATGGCGTCGGCAATTATCGCCAGAGATGCTCGCTGCATGGCCTGCCTTTGAAATTTATCCGACGACACCGTGGAACTATGGCCTAGTCTTTGACCAGCAGAAGTTAGATAACGCCTTTGTCGTTGCTCAAAAGAAATGGCCGACGGATAACAATGTCTGGGGTGTGGAACAGGCCCCCATTGAAATCAAAACAAAAGGGCGCAAAATTCCAGCTTGGAAAACCGATGAGACGGATCTGGTGGGATTGATCGCGGAAAGCCCAATCAAATCAGATGAACCTGTTGAAGAGATCACGTTGATTCCGATGGGAGCAGGGCGGCTGCGCCTGTCTGCATTCCCGGTTATTGACAATGGCCCCGCGGGACGTGCGTGGCAAAACCCACCAGAACCGGAGGTCACCTCGCCCAGAGACAATCTGCTCCCAGACGGAACAAAGCCAGTGACCAAGAAAAGGGACATCTCTGGCAAGAACGATTCGTCCGCGAAAAAAGAACCCCGTGTCAAGAAGCCTGGGGCAGGAGGCAAGAAACCTAGAGCCAAGGCCAAAGGCACGCCCGGTTGTGCAGCCTGTGAATCAGCCGGAGTGATGTGTGCAGAGTGTGCTGCGGCGGCTGATGCAAAAAAAGCGGCTACCAAAAAATAGTCGCCGCTCATTTTTTTTAGCCGTCATTAGAAAAATCCTTCAGCAACATGATGAAACACTGAATTTAATATGAATATGAAACGATTACACTTTTTAACAGTGTTTCTATTGTCAACGTTAAGCTCCTCGCTCTTCGCTGAGAAACCCAACATTCTCTGGATTTCCAGCGAAGATCACGGTCCGCAGTTGGGATGTTATGGCGACACGTATGCAACGACACCGAACATCGATCAGCTTGCCGCGCGAGGGATGCTCTTTAAACATGCGTGGTCGTGTGCGCCCGTATGTGCCCCGGCTCGCACCACGATCATCTCTGGCATGTTCCCCACCTCCATGGGTGCGGAGCACATGCGCAGCGAGGTCGCTATGCCAGCCGGGAAAAAGATGTTTCCGCAGTTCCTGCGCGAGGCCGGCTACTATTGCAGCAACAGTCGCAAGGAAGACTACAATCTGGTCAAACCCGGACAAGTCTGGGATGAGTCGTCAAGTGCGGCACACTGGAAGAATCGCAAGCCCTCCCAGCCGTTCTTCGCTGTTTTCAATCAAGTCGCTACACATGAAAGTATGCTTCGTAAACGTCCGCATACGCAACTTCATGATCCAGCCAAAGTTCGTATTCCCGCCTATCATCCCGACACGCCTGAGGTGCGCCAGGATTGGGCGCAATATTACGATACGGTCACCGCGGCTGATGCGCTTGCGGGGCAACGTCTCCAGGAACTTGCGGCGTCGGGACTCACCGAAGAGACCATCGTGTTCTACTGGGCAGACCACGGTAGCGGCATGCCACGTAGCAAACGCTGGCCAAGCGATTCGGGGTTACACGTTCCGATGGTCGTCTATTTTCCTGAAAAGTGGCGCCATCTTGCGCCCAAGGAATACGCACCGGGTGGAAAGTCGGATCGGCTGGTTAGCTTCGTGGATCTCGCCCCTACCCTGCTGAGCCTTGCAGAGATCAAACCGCCGGAGTGGATGCATGGACATGCCTTCGCTGGGAAATTTCAAGAATCCCCACAACCGTTCATCTACGGGTTCCGCGGTCGCATGGACGAACGGACTGACATCGTGCGTAGCGTAACCGATGGTCGTTATGTTTACCTGCGTAACTACATGATGGTTCGTTCGCAAGGTCAACATGTGGACTTCCAGTTTCAGACGCCGACAACACAAATCTGGTGGAATCTTTTCACCGCCGGCAAAACCACGGAGGCACAGTCGATCTTTTGGAAAACACCTAAGGCTCCAGAAGAACTTTATGATTTGGAAAATGATCGTGACGAAGTCCGTAACCTCGCTGGGGCACCCGAACACCTAGCCACATTAAAAAAGTTCAAACAGGCCGAACAAGATCTTGCACGCAAAATCCGCGACACGGGGTTACTCCCAGAGGCCGAGGTGCATGAGCGCTCCGGCAATGATTCGCCCTACGACATGGGGCACGATCCCAAGCGTTATGACTTCGAACGTATGTTGACTGCCGCAGAACTCGCCTCGTCATTGAATCCTGACGCGCTGCCCGAACTCAAAAAATATCTGAGCGATTCTGACAGTGGCGTCCGTTACTGGGGCGCAGCCGGTATCCTGCTGCGCGGTCAGGCTGCGGTCGATGCCAGCAAGGGTGAACTGACAGCCGCATTGAACGACGTCTCGGCGAGTGTACGTGTGGCTGCCGCTGAAGCCCTTGGCCGTTATGGTGACGCAACGGATCTTCAGCGCTCCTTAGCAATATTAAAAGCTGCCGCTGATCCGACCCGGACGAGTGCCTACGTCGGAATTGCAGCGATGAATGCCCTTGACGCCCTCGGGGCAAAAGCTGCACCACTCCTCGACACCATTCGCACCATGTCCACGCGAGACCCCAATGCGAGTAGCCGAGTCAATCAATACATGGGACAATTGAAAACTGATTTTCTTGCACGTTTTGAGACCCAAAAGACGAGCCCTTCCGCTGTTAAACCTGCAAGGCCTAAAAGAAAAAAACCCACAAAATGACGCGTCCATTTTTACCACGAAATACACGAACAGCACGAAAATTGGCGATACTAAAAGTTATCACGTCGTTTGTTCCTGATCGGCGGGTAGCGAGCTTACTTCTTTCGACACTGCTTCTCACCTTTTCGCTCACGACGTTTCCTGCCCAAGCAACGGGACGTCCGAACGTATTGCTTGTGCTGTTTGATGATCTTGGGTTTAGTGACCTCGGTTGTTACGGCGGAGAAATCCCAACACCGAACCTTGACCGTCTCGGAAAAGGTGGACTTCGTTTTACGCAAATGTCGAACTCCGCGCGGTGCTGTCCCAGTCGCGCGTCCCTGCTCACCGGACTGCATCCCGGCCAAGCCGGAATTCCAAATATGGGGGGAGAACTCAACAACCAATGTGTCACGCTGGCAGAGGTGCTTGGCGATGCTGGCTATCTGACCTACGGGGTCGGCAAATGGCATGTAGGCTCTAAGCAAGCAATTCCGACCGACCGCGGATTCCAAGAATATTATGGCTATATTCATGGATATGCAAAGAATCAGTGGTTGCCCGAGCTCTATCTACGACTGCCTGAAGGCCGCACGAAAGAGATCCAATACGATGAAGGAAAATTCTATGCAACAGATGTTTTCACCGATTACGTGTTAGAATTTCTTCAGCAAGCTGCAAAAAAAGAAAAACCGTGGTTTCTTTATCTCGCTCATTCCTCACCACACTTCCCCATCCAAGCTCCCATGGCTTCGGCAAAACCGATGCTCGATAACTATCGTAAGGGATGGGACATCCTTCGACAAGAGCGTTTCGCCCGCTTAAAGGAAATAGGGCTGATCAATCATGACGGCTGGAAACTGACTGAGCGCTCGCTGGTTCCTGTAGACACGGATGCCATCTCAAATGGCTTTGCTGGAAAGCCTAATCCTGCCTGGGCTTCCTTGTCAGAAGCTCGCAGGGAAGATCTGGCTCACCGCATGGCGCTCTATGCGGCGATGGTCAAGCATGTAGACGACGGAATAGGGCGCATTGTTGAACAACTCAAAAAAACAGGCAGTTTTGAAAATACGATCATCATGATCCTGTCAGACAATGGTGCCTGTTACGAATGGGGTCCGTTCGGTTTTGATGAAGGCTCGCGCAAAGGCATTACACATCTTTATCAGGGCGAAGGCCTCAAAAACATGGGTGACGTCAAGTCAAATATGGCTTATGGTTCAGCTTGGGCCAATCTCTGTAATACCCCGTTCCGCTTCTACAAGCATTTCACCCATCAAGGCGGTATGGTGACACCCTTCATCATTCACTGGCCGTCCGGCGTAAAAGCCCCTGGACGCTGGGTCCGCGATCCAGCTCACATCATGGACATCATGCCGACGTTGGTTGAACTCGCTAATGCTTCTTATCCAAAAGAGCGAAAACAAAAAACCATTCTCCCCATGGAAGGCATCAGTTTAACACCTACCTTTCAACTCGGAGGAACATTGGCGGATCGTAGCCTTTGTTATCAGCACGAAGGAGCCCGTGCAATTCTCAAGAAAAACTGGAAGCTGGTTTATGGCAAAAAATTTCCGACTCCCATCACCTGGGAACTTTACGATCTGAGTAGAGATCCCTGCGAAACGGTTGATCTAGCACAGCAATACCCCGAGCGAGTCAAGGAACTCACCGCAGAATACGATGCTTGGGCCCAACACTGCCTCGGCTCGCAATCCAAACCCAATCTCAACGAAGCTACCGACTATAAACCGAAGAACAGAAAGGCGCAGAAATGAACACCCATCCACTGACAAACAGCAAACCATCCACGAATTGCATGTTCATCATAACCTTGTTGCTAGCCACGCTGTCTAGGTCACAGGCGGGCGATGTTCCCCAAAAAATAGACAGACCCAACATCGTCTTCATCTTCGCGGATGACTGGGGGTGGGGCGATCTGTCGTGTCACGGGAATCAATGGCTGAAGACACCGAATCTGGATCGACTTGCCAGCGAAGGACTAAACTTTCAGCAATTCAACGTGCTCAACCCGGTATGCTCACCCAGTCGCACAGCCGTGATGACAGGACGTTACCCAGCACGTCTTTGCGTCCACCAACACTTTGCCGATCCGAAGCAAAATCATGAACGTGGAATGCCCGATTGGCTTGATCCGAAAGTTCACCTGTTACCGCGGCTCCTGAAACAGGCGGGGTACCGCACAGGACACTTCGGTAAGTGGCATCTGACGAACGCCCAGACGCTCGGTGCGCCAACACCAGAGGCTTACGGCTACGATGAAGCGTCCGTCTTCAATGGAGGTAAGGGCTGGCCGAAAGTGGGTCTACATGACACTGCGCCTAACGTCGTTGCCTTCATCAATAAAAACAAGGAGCAACCCTTCTTTATCAATGTCTGGCTGCATGAGAGCCATACGCCACACGTACCAACAAAAGAATCGATGGATCAATTTAAGCATCTGGATGCACAAAAACAGGTCTATGCCGCCGTCATCGCTGATGGTGACAACGCGGTGGGAAAAATTCTCGAAGCACTCAAGGAAGCAGGCGTAGAAAAGAATACTCTCGTCATTTTTTCCAGCGACAATGGGCCGGAACAAACAGGACTCGGAGAAACGACATTTGATCCAAAGGCTAAGACCACTGAGGCGTATGGCACCAATTACAGCGTTGGGGAGACCGGCGGCTTGCGCGGTCGTAAGCGCAGCTTGTTCGAAGGCGGTGTAAGAACACCCTTCATCATGCGCTGGCCTGGTCATACGCCAGCAGGTCTAAAGAACAACTCAACAGTTCTTACGGGCGTTGATTTGTTGCCAACTTTCTGCGCCGCTGCGGGAGTAAAGTTGCCCACCGACTATCAAAGCGACGGCGAAAATCTTCTCGAAGCTTTTAATGGAAAAGCCGTCACGCGTACACGCCCCATCTTCTGGGAATGGCTGGGCACCAAAACAGAGCCGGATTGGTGGCCACGCCTCGCCGTACGCGACGGCGATTGGAAACTCATGCTGACCGAAGACGGGAAACGCGCGGAGCTGTACCAGCTCCTGAATGACCGAGCTGAATCAAAAGATGTTGCAAAGGATCACCCCGACATTGTCGCTCGTTTAACCAAACTTGCGCTTGACTGGAAGAGCACACTGCCAGCAAATCCAAACCCCGAGTGTATCACCAAAGAGCTCTTCGTTCCTGTTCAAAGAAAATCACCGAGTAACCGTCAGAAAAAAGCCTCATAAACTGGAGGCTGCACGATCATCGTTAACACGCCTTACCGATAACATTGGATTCGGTTCTGAAGAGGCAGGAGCAAAATGCCATCCGTGACGGCAACCGTAACTGGGGCGCTCGGTAAGCGTGTAGAGAAGATAACTTCTTTCTGACGACCCGCCTTTAAAATCCAGAAGTCACCCCGTTCGGTTCCGATATAGACCTTGCCATCCGCAACAAGCGCATTCGCATAAGAGACCGTCGATGTGAGGTCGTGCGTCCACAGGGTCTCGCCTGTCCTTGCATCGAATGCGTGAAGAGTGTTATTGAGATCTGGTAAATAGATAACCCCCTCAAACAAAGCAACTGTTGCAAGTGTTCGATTTAATTTTTCCGTGCGCCACACGACACGGCCCGTCTGCGCGTCAAAACAGGTTAGACAAGCAGCACCCAACCCATAAACAGGACTCTGGCCTGTCGCGATGTAAACACGTCCATCTGCATAGACAGGCGTCCCGATTGCTTCACTGGGTCCATCTGGACGCTTATTCTGCCACGTGGAATAGATCATTTTTTCGCCTTGTTCATTCACGCGGAAATGTGGCGGGTTGCAATCAGCCTGCCATACTTTTTTAAGCTGCTGCACCCGTCCATCCTTCGATCGGCTGGGACGTTCAAAAGCATACAAGACACCGTCACCGCCTGTAAAGAAAATGAGTTTTAATCCATTGACCTCGCCAGCGGAAGGCGATGACCAGTTGCCGTGCAAAATATTCCTTCCCATCTCTTCTTCAGCATCACGAGCAATTAACGCACCTGTCTCGGCATCTAACACAATGAGCGCGGGGGCTTCAGGAGCAAGCGGTTGTTGATGGCGACGATCTGTTCCATTGGACGTACAGACGAAAAGCATCCCGTCTACATATTGAATAGTACTGCCACAGGTATCATGGACGAGGACCGAACATTCCTTGCGGAAATCAAAACGCCAAACAATATCGCCATCCTGCGGTGTCAACATGACGCGATCCGGCAAGTTCATATAGGCGTGCTCATCAACAAACGGGCCAGCGTTTCCATCAACTTGCCCCTTTTTATCTATGCACAGAACATCGCCACGGTTGCTAACCAGATAGATGCGATCACCGACAACCACAGGGCCTGAACAAATTCCGCACTTCCAATGGTCAAAATAATTCGGTGCCGTTGTCCCTTCCGCCACGCGGGGCACTGGCAACGTCCAGTCCGTGTGGCCTGTCTTTAAATCCAGGCAAACGACAGCCCCACCTCCGCTGGGTTGATAACCATCCCTCAGGACGCCCGAATCGTTGATCCCCAAATAGACTTTGCCTTGGTGAATGGTAGGAATAGAGTATTGATGCGTACCCAACCGGACTTCCCATAAAAGATTAGACGACGTCACTTCAGAGGGCAAATGACGTGCGGAAGAAACACTGTTCGGCGATATATTATTACCCCATCTATCCTCTGCCCGTAAACAGAAACATGTGAGGATTACAACAGTGAAACTTACCCTTCGCATATTATTTCGTACGCGGTTTTGAAATCTCTGCTGACAGACGTTGCATGACATCCACATCAAATTTAGTCAGCTCGCCTTGACGCGCCTTCACCTGGCTCAGTGTCTCACGCGCCCTTTCAATATTGCCGCGACGGGATTGAATACGTGCCAATGTAATCTTGATGCGCACATCATCTTTGTACAGCGTCAGGGCCTTATTCACGGCGCTTTCAGCCTCCTCCAGATTTCTGTTTCCATCCAAGAGAATAGATCCCAATGTTTCCCAAGCCACGTAAAGATCCGGGTTCTTCTTAATGGAATCACGCGCAAAACGTTCAGCATCAACAAGCTTCTTAATCCGGCGCAAGACCTCTGCAAGGTCATTCAACGCGGCAGAACTTGGATTCGTTTCAACACTGCGACGGAGAAAATCTTCAGCCTCGCCATATTCCCCTTCTTGCAAACGCAATGATCCGATCACATAGTTCGCCAACGCATGCTTACGATTGGTGCGCAGGACTTGACGGGCATGAAGTTCTGCTGCAGACTGATCATTCATTTCGATGTCAAGCTGAAGGATCATGTCCTTGACACCCGTAATATCAGGACGCATAAGCGATGCGCGAATAAAGGCTTCACGCGCAACACGCTGGAAATTCTTGCCTTTTTTCAGTGCCACTTGCGCACGGGTAATCTGGATGAAATAATTATCCGTGGTTCCTGCAATGTTTTCCATGCGAGAAAGAATTACTTTTTCTACCTCGTCCATTTGATTCTGCTGAATCTGTAGCAGGGCCAACATCGCCCACGCTTGAAGATTTTTAGGTTGAAGATCGGTGGCTTCCTGCAAAGAGAGACGTGCATTTGCAAGATCATTATTCATCAAATGAATCGTTGCCCATTCCACACCCAGTGTACCGCGCTTGTCATCGCTCTTGGCAACCTTTTCAAGCCAACTTCTTGCTTTTTCAAGCGAACCCTCCTGTACAGCCAAACGCGACAGCCCCAACAGGGCGGCTCGGTTGCCCGGGTCATTAACAATCATGTTTTGATACACGGATGCCGTCTTTTGCTTGTCATCGGAAAGCGCATAAATAGCGGCCAAAGCACTTAATGCGGTATTCTTTTCAGAATCCGGCAACAATCGGATCGCGCGATCAATACCTGCTAACGCAGCACCGGTCTGACCGGACAAAGCCCAGTTCCATCCCTGGCGAACAAAGAGTTGCGGATTACGTACATAGCCATAATAACGCGAAAGAGACCACAGCGGATACTGAGTCTTCAACCCATTAATAAAGTCTCGCATTTCACGCTCAATCTGTCCTTTGATTGCAATCGTCGCATCCGACCCGCGACTCGCCATCTCAAACCGATTAAAGAGGGCGGAGATGTTCTCGGGATCAATGGTTTTGCTCACGTAATTATAAACAGTGAACGCCTCTTTTTCCTTCTTCAAGTCTTCCAATAAAACGCCCATATTATTCGCCACAAAACCCATGTGCCGCGTCAAGTGCTTCCGCAAGCGAATGGTTGGATCCGTAACATCCTTATCATTAGACCGTTTCCCGATAGCCAGCTCCGGCTCCATGCTTTTCCAGAAAACCATATAGTCTTTCAACAAATTTTTGTCATTATACGTTGCCATATCACGACAGCCACTGAAGAAAAAATAATCGGGAACCGGCGTTAAGCCAGACGTATACCAGAAGTCAGGAATACTGAAGACCACTACTTTCTTTTCGATCTCACGATCAAGCGCAAACCAATCCTGAATGAAGGGTAACACGCCCAATTCCAGTGTACTCTTCATGCGCTGAACATCAGCCCCTGTAAAAAGCTTCTTCTCCACGGCCAGACTCCAAAGCGACTTCAAATAATAGCGGCTCATATCCTTTTGCAAACAAACCAAGTTTAATTCTTGTCCCCGTTGCTTAGCCAAAATTTGCAAATGCGTGTCGAGCGTGCCGTCCGTCACAAACCACGTACGCGTCCCCATCCGATCCAGGATTTCCTTTGCGCAGCGGTCAGCAAATGTACCCCGCTTCGGATTGGCACATTCAAACGCATTCAACAGCGAAGCGACCACCACGATCAGCACAAATGGATACGCAAACAAAATGCCCATCCATTCGCCCACCCTTTTAGCCTGCACAGACGATTCTTTGCCCACCTTTTGCCGCTTTACTTTCAATAATAGATACCAATACGCGAAAAGATAGCCCGCTGTCATTGACAACAACGCATACGCACAAACTGGTAAATGCCCATACGGTTTCAATATTTGCCAGGGCGAAAATACCGCATTAGCCAGTCCAAGAATGACCATCATTGACAGGGTCAAATGGAGTAAATACTGACTTATCGTACGCTCATTGTTCAAAGCCCGGAAAGATGCCATCAGCGCTGCAAGCCACGGCACAAATCCCGTCAGCAGCAAAATCATCCAGCCCACGCGTGGCAGTCCTGCGAGGAGCTGTTTGCCCTGCAAACGAGCCATGTGTACCATCACCTCCAACACACCCTTAATTTCTAACGCCTCAAGATCAGCCGTCGCAGCGAACTGGCGCGCGACATAGTACCATGTCCCGAACATGACGACCAAAATACCCACGCTCACCCACACAATGCTCACAAAGGGATGCTTTTGATGTAACATGACATACAGCGCGAAAACAATGAGGAAAGGCATAGCGGGAATGAAAAGAACGGACTCAATCGCGCCAATGCCTGAAAGTACAATGAAAAGCAGAAGAAAAAACCTGTTCTGATAAGTCCTGTACCATCCCAATGTTTGCACGGTCAGCAACAATAGCATTAAATCGAAACTCTGATATTGCAAACGGGTAGCGGCCTGCCATACGGGCGCAGAAAAGAGGAAAGTGACCGCAGCCAGCACGCCTGCAAATCTGGATGCGAATCGTGCATAATCCAACGAAAATTCATCGGTGATAATATCATTGATAAAGAAAGAGACCAGCCGAAAGATGAGCATCACAGAGATGACCGAAAAGATCACACTCAGAAAATTTAAACGGATCGGTAACGACAAAAAATGCATTGACCCCACTGCATTTACGATTGCTCCCCAAATAGGATGTGCAGGAACCTCAAGGGGCTCCAAGCCTGTATACGTAGCAATCAACCAAGCTGACTCGCCCGGGAAAACACCTCTCGACAGTGTTAATCCATAAACAACCAAGGCCAGCAACCCGACAGCCAGCATCAAAAAAACGTTTGTTCCTTTATACTCATGCGAACGTACCGGTAGGTCTATCATTACACTCTCCTTAACATTAAATAATGTTGAATAATAACCTTTTTAGCGTGTTTGAACAAGTACTATCAGCAATTCTCAGCAATTCTCCAATTCTGTAATTCAGCTTCCAGAGAAGTAGCACTTGCGCGCTAGCATCGCCCATAGTGGACGAGCGACTTGGGACGTGGACAAGCATCACGTCTTGAGGACTGCCGTTTATACGCCAGTCCTTATGCCCCTTCCTCACCCCCAATCCCTCCGTCCCGCGTCAAACGTCTGTTGTTTTGTTTCTGATTATAGGGATTGACTATTTTGCCCCACCTGCATACCATATATATTAATAGTAGCTAGAATGTTTCTGGCGTACCATACGGGTTACGCATGATTGTAAGCCGTGCAAACAAAAAAGGAGAACGTAGTATGAAGAGGCTATCGTTGACAGTGTGTGGGATGCTTTTGAGTTTGCCGTTTCTGTGCCTGAGCGCAGAAACACAGTCGGGGAAACAAGGGAAGATGTCGACACAGGACTTGATCCTAAAGAGTGAGGTCGAAACAGCGATCAGCATGCTTCAGGCAATCTCTGCAAAGCAACAGCGAGGGGAAATGACCCTTGAGAAGGCAAAAGTACTTGGCGCAGACCTCCTGAGGGAACTCAAGTACGGGACCGATGGGTACTTCTGGGCCGACACAACAAACGGCGTCAATGTGGTTCTTTACGGTCGAAAAGATGTGGAAGGTCGAAATCGGCTTGAGGACAAAGATCTTAAGGGTTCGTTTTACGTAAAGGCCTTTCTGTCAAAAGCCCAGGCCGGTGGCGGGTATGTGGAATACTGGTTCCCGAAGAAGGGAGAAACAACCGCGCTCCCCAAGCGTTCGTATGTGCTCCTGTTTGCCCCGTTCGGATGGGTGATCGGCAGCGGATATTACCGCTGAAAATTTTTTGCCTGTAACTTCAAAAGAATTGCCTTATTACGTGATTGCCTTATTGCTTTATTAAAATTTCGACGTTCGATGTTCTCTCATATTCGCTTCATTCGTTGATAATAGTTACGCCTCGGTTTATTCCCGGGGCACTTCACTGCCTACTGCTACTGCCAACTGCTACTGCGCCGCCCCGGGCGGGGCGCTTACCGATAACTTCAATGGAATTTCGCGAAGCGAATACGCTTATTCCTTATTGCCTTATTGCGTTATTGCCTTATTAAACTTTGTCGCGAACTTTGTCGCGAGCTTTGTCGATTCAATAAACTCTGGGTAAACAAAGGGACAGGTTATTTATACCCTGGAATGCTGGAATGTTGGAATGATGGGGTTGGAAGCCTTGCTGGGCGAATAGGCGTCCCCGCCTGTTCGCTGGTCCGGCAGCTTCCGGACCAGCATAAGCATCCGTCTTTGGGTACAGGCGAGGACGCCTATACGCCCAAGCTTACGACTAGCCATTTGAAAAAAGTTACTCATTAGTTTATTCCCGTTACCCCGGGCGGGGCGCTTACCTATAACTTCAATGGAAATTGCCTTATTGCGTGATTGCCTTATTGCCTT
>JBAXOG010000038.1:0-33213 GCA_037133395.1 bacterium
TTTTGGCGTTTACCCATGACGAAACCGCGACCCCCCAGAAACTGACCCATTACACAAAGATTACCCTTGACCTGTATATCTATTCGATATACACTTTGAATATGGCTAAAGAATACTCCGATTTTCGCGGATTCGAATGGGATCACGGAAATATTGATAAAAACTTGAAGCATGATGTCAGGAGTTCGGAGTGCGAGCAGGTGTTTTTTAATGAGCCACTCGTAGTTCTTGACGACTCGACGCATTCTATTGTTGAAGACCGATATGCGGCGTTTGGTCAAACGGACGATGGGCGCTTATTAACCGTGGTCTTCACGATGCGCGGATTTAATATACGGGTTATTTCAGCCAGAGACATGAACAAGAAAGAGAGGCAGTTTTATGAAAATACTGGAAAACAAGAATAAGACCTTCAAGACAGAGGATGCCGAGCGGGAATTCTGGGCGACGCACTCACCTCTGGATTTCTTTGATGTTTCAAAGGCCAGAAAAGTGTCATTTCCAAATCTGAAACCTTCCTTAAGGTCTGTTTCAATACGGCTACCAAAGGATATGTTAGAGGAATTAAAGATTCTGGCGAATAAAAGAGATGTCCCCTATCAAAGTCTGGCTAAAATGTATCTTGCTTGGGGAATTCAACTCGAGCGGCGAGCAATAAAAGCAAGATAATAGCCTTGTAGAGTTGAAGAAATGACATATCAGCTATGCTCAGAAAGCCATATTCAAACGCGTGTGTGTTAATGGAAAAAAAACATGAGAAAAACAATGAAGAGAGCCGTCGCAAGCGTGTTGACGGTGTTGCTGGCAGGTGTAGTCCTCGCCCAGAAAACTGCGCAACCGGGGGTTATCGACAAAGGCGCAATTCTCAAGGAGCTGGACAAACTGGAGCAGTCCCACCAGGAGAAGGTCGGGTCGGAGATGAAATCTGTGGGGGACAGTCTAGTTAAGGCTCTCGTCAACAAGAAGGCCCTGCTGAACCTCTATGAAGATGCTGTTTTCGCCACACGGTTTGAGGGTGCAAAAAAGGATAGTGCCGAATTTAAAAAGTGGAAGAATGTCCAAGAGGATGTGCTGAAATCCGAGGATTTCCTAGCCGCGCTCGAGCTTCACGTAAGCTACCTCCACCTCACCTATCTCCGTGCCAACGCGGAGAAAGAGGTGAAACTCAACGATGCGTTGATGCAGCATGTACTGAAAGCGTGGGCCTTCGACAGCAGGCACGGCGCCCACCAGAAGATGTCCACTGAGCTTCTGGATCGTTCCATTACCCAGGGATTGTTGGCCAAGTATTTCCATTTGGGGTCGAAGTTGGGCGGGCCGCAAGAGGGCGAGAAGCCCAAGGAGCAGGACAAGACATGGGAATGGAACCCAGCGAATGCTGATGGCATGTTGGACAAGACCATCCTCCCTTTCCTGCGGAAAAACAAAAACCCCGCCCTGATCACGCTGTGGGACAAACGAATCGCCAACGAGACCCTCCGCGCCAAGCGGATGACCCTGAACAACAGTGCAACTCAGATCACCCAGCAGACCTTGCCCAAACTGCACTGGCAGCGCGCCGCCGACCAGGTTCTGCTGGGCAAAGAGGCCGAGGGAATTTTGACGATGATCGGCATTCTGCGGCAGAATACCAGTCACCCCGATTTTAGCAAGTTCGTCCAAGAACTTCGCGCCATACTGACAGGCGAGAACTATTACCCCACTGAATAAACAATAGAGGAAGGCTATCATGATTGACACTGTAGGTCCCTACGACCCCTGTCCCTGCGGCAGTGGCAAGAAGTATAAGTTTTGCTGTTATCAGAAGGCGCGCGACCTGCCGCTGGAACGTTTTTCGACGCAGTGGGTCGGAGCGGAGACCTTGGCCGCCAACCAGACGTTTTTAGTAAACGTTTCGGAAGAGAACCTTCTGGCCAACAGCAGGGGGGTGCGCCTGATGGCGGCTGGTGACTATGAAGGCGCGATCAAGCTGTTTAAGCAGGCGATGAAAGCGGGGCCGGACTTCTACACGCCTGCAAACAACTCGGCTCTCTGCCTCTATGTGTCAGGCAGGCTCGGCGAGGCGATCCGTGTCCAGAGCCAGAGCCTGAAGGACTCCTCCCTTCCCAATCCGTTTGGGCTGGCCAATCTGGCGACCTTTCATTATATCGATGGGGATGAGGTACTCTCTCGCCAATGTCTGGATGACGCGCTCAAGCTCGACATGCCCAGCGCGGATGCTTGCATCAAGGTTTGCGAGGCGCTCGGACGCTTCAAACGGCATCAGGATATTCTTGATGTTGTGGATGCGAGTCCCTACCGGAGCAACCCCGACATTTGCTTCTTCTCCGGGGTGGCCGCTGCGAACCTCGGCGACTTGGTGCGTGCACAACAGGATTTAAGCCGTCAGAAGGAGAGTCATTTCAAAGCGGAAATCATCCGACGGTATCGGGCGCATCTCCGCGAGGGCACCGCACCGCATACCGTTCTGGGAGGCTGGCCCTATCTCTATTCGCAGGAAGTCTGCCCGCATGGCCTCCTCGAGGCAGAATTTCTAGATGATCCTAAGGGCTGGCGTGACCGACGTGTCATCCTAGATGTTTGTGAAGTGTTTTGCAATGAAAGACCTTCGGCCGCGGCGGAGGCGATCGAAATGCTCCAGAACATCAAACATCCGGACGTCATCCCTTTTCTACGGAAGATCGTCAATGGCAGCTTCGGTCCGGACGAATTCCGAATTAAGGCGCTGACCTATTTACAGCATGAAGGCGTGGTCAAACAAGGGCAGGAGGTCGAAGTCCTTATAAAAGGGGAGCGGGAAAAGGTCATCCTGACCGGCACGCGCTTGAACCCAGATTTTCGTTTTGGAGGTGAGCTCCCAAAGGCTTTGGGTGCGTTGTACGAGAAGGCTGTTCGCGAGGCAAATAAAAAGCAACCTAACTGGGCCGCGGCAGGAAAGAGCTATCACCGCATCATGCAAGAGGCCCCGGACTATTATCCCGCGCGTTTCAATTACGCCGTGAGTCTTTTGCATCAGAGACGCAAGGATGAGGCCGAAGAGATTCTACGTGCGCTCATCAAAGAGCAGCCCGAGTATCTCTTCGCATGGGCGAACCTCCTGCACATCCTCATTGGCAAGGAGTGCCTGTCCGAGGCAGAGGAACTGATCAAGCAGGCCCCTGTCCCCGAGGAGACCCATCCCCAGGCTTGGGCGGCTTGGTTGGTGGCGAAGACCCTGTATTATGCCGAAATAGAAGAGGATGATGCAGCGGCAGATTGTATCCAGCAAGCGTATGAAATAGCTCCTGATAACCTGGTCGTGCAGGACTTGTATGAGGAGTATTGGGGGAGTAAGCGATAGATTTTGACACGTCTCGAAGAATCGTTTATTATCCATCAATACCTGATCGGGTATAACACTGTTTGGGATAATAATCATGAGTCGAACTGACCCTGTCAAATCTCTGGAAAACTGGATCTGGGATGCCGCCTGTTCTATCCGTGGCGCCAAGGATGCCGCCAAATTCAAAGAATTCATCCTCCCGCTGATCTTTATCAAGCGGCTTTGCGATGTCTATGATGATGAGCTGAACCGTATCGCCAAGGAGGTCGGCTCCCGCGCCAAGGCCTTCAAGTTGGTGCGGCACGATAAGAAGCTGGTCCGCTTCTATGTGCCCCTTGAACCCGCCGATCCAAAGGACGATGTCTGGTCCGTGATCCGCAAGCTCTCCGACAAGATCGGCGAGCAGCTCACCGCCTACCTGCGGGCGATCGCGGATGAAAATGCTCTCCTCAAGGGCATTATCGACCGCGTGGACTTCAACGCCACCACCCACGGTGTGCGCGACTTGGACGACTCCCGGCTTTCCAACCTCATCGAGCGCGTCAGCGAGAAGCGTCTCGGACTGGACGATGTGGAGCCTGACATTATCGGACGCAGCTATGAATACCTCATCCGCAAGTTCGCCGAGGGCGGCGGCCAGAGCGCGGGCGAATTCTACACGCCCGGCGAGGTGGGCGAGATCATGGCGCGGATCATGGCTCCTGAGCCGGGCATGACGTGCTACGATCCCACCTGCGGCTCCGCAGGTCTGCTCATCAAGTGCGAACTGCTGCTGGAGAGCCCGTCCTATTATAAATTTGATAAGACTGGCAAGTCAGCCCCGCTCAAGCTCTATGGGCAGGAGTCCGAGCCGACGACCTGGGCAATGGCCAACATGAACATGATCATCCATGACATGGAGGGCCAAATCGAGATCGGCGACACCTTCCGTCACCCCAAATTTCGCAAGGGTAACCGTCTCCAGACCTTCGACCGCGTGGTGGCCAACCCCATGTGGAACCAGACCGAGTTCGTTGAGAAGGACTACGACGCCGACGAACTGGGCCGTTTCCCGAAAGGTGCTGGTTTTCCCGGCAACAAGGCTGACTGGGGCTGGGTGCAGCATATTCTGGCCAGCCTCAACGAGACCGGCCGCGCAGCAATTGTGCTCGACACTGGCGCAGCCTCCCGCGGCTCCGGCAACGCCAACACCAACAAAGAGAAAGAGGTGCGGCGCTGGTTCATCGGACAGGACCTTGTCGAAGGCGTGATTTATCTGCCGGAGAACCTCTTTTACAACACCACCGCGCCGGGCGTCATCCTCTTTCTGAATCGGGTCAAGACGGCCAAGCAGAAGGGCAAGATCTTCCTGCTCAACGCCTCTGCGGAGTTCGCCAAGGGCGACCCTAAGAACTTCATTCCAGCCGAGGCAATCGAGCGCATCGCGGATACTTTCACCGCCTGGCGCGAAGTTGAGAAATACAGTCGCATCGTCACCCGCGAAGAGATCGCCAAGAACGACTACAACATCTCCCCGAGCCGCTACATCCACACCGGCGCAGGCGAAGAGTACCGTCCCCTGGAAGAGATCGTCGAAGAACTGGACGCCCTGGAAGCCGAAGCGAAAGAGACCGACAAGGCGCTGAGAAAAATCTTGAAGAATTTGATGGGATGAGGCGAGCTTTGAATTTTGAAACTTGAAACTGGAAACTTGGCATGGCTGATGTGAAAAAGAAAAAGAGAGGCGCAACAAAAAAGGGGAACGGACTTTCCAGTCCGTTGCGCAAGCTTTACGAGACGGTGATTGTTAAAGATCCTGTGCGCCATGGGTTCTATCAGGAGATCGCCGACATTCTGCGGACGGCCCGTGCAAAGGCGTATCGCGCCTCGAATTTCTTGATGGTCGAAGCATACTGGACTGTGGGGCGGAAGATCGTCGAGGAAGAACAGTTCGGAAAGAAACGTGCGGATTACGGCAAGAGGTTAATCGAGGGGCTTTCCCAGAGTCTGACGGAGGAGTTCGGTAAAGGATATAACATATCGAATCTCTGGTGCATGCGACAGTTCTACACGTGTTATCCAATTCTCCGCGCAGTGCGCGGAAAATTTGTAACAAACACGGAATCAAATAGTTGCGGTGATTCAGCCACCCTCCGTTCGGAGCTTTCCTGGACGCATTATCGGCTCTTGCTGCGTGTGGAAAAGCCGGAAGCCAGAACTTGGTATATGAACGAAGCGGCGGAACAGAACTGGAGCACCCGCGCCTTGGAGCGTCAGATCGGAACGCTCTATTACGAACGGCTGCTCATGAGTCGCGGCAAGCGAAAGCCAGTCGAGGAAGAGGCCAAACAAAAAACAACAGCGTTGGCGGCGGCGCCTGAGGATTTCATCAAAGATCCGTATGTGCTGGAATTTCTGGGTATTCCGGACCCTCATGCCTTCCGTGAGTCCGAATTAGAGCAGGCGATTATCAGCAAGCTCCAGTCCTTTTTGTTGGAACTGGGCAAAGGCTTTGCCTTCGTGGCACGGCAGCAGCGTATCTCCACCGAGACCAAGGACTGCTTCATCGACCTTGTTTTCTACAACTACCTGCTCAAATGCTTCGTGCTGATTGACCTCAAGGCCGGCGCGCTCACGCATCAGGACATCGGACAGATGGACATGTACGTGCGCCTCTACGAAGACCAGCGCAAGAATCCCGGTGACAATCCGACCATCGGACTGATCCTCTGCACCGACAAAGACGAGACCGTCGTCAAATACTCCGTGCTCAACGAGAGCAGCCAGCTCTTCGCCTCCCAATACCGGCTGGTGCTGCCGACAGAAGAAGAGCTGCGCCGCGAGATCGAACGCGAACGCGATCTGGTCGTCCGTGAACAGGGGGCTCGGTATGGCTGATAAAAAGAGAGGCGCAATAAAAAAGGGGAACGGACTTTCCAGTCCGTTGAGCCACGGGTTGGAAAACCCGTGCCCCATTGCAAAGCTAAAGGAGAACGGACTTTCCAGTCCGTTGGAAGGTTCATGGACTAACGTATTGATAGCGGATGCTTTAGAGAAAGTTTCGATAGGAAAGCAGAACCAGATTCTTTCTTCTGAGATGCTTTCTCATGGAATATTTCCAGTCATTGATCAGGGTCAAGGCTACATCGCTGGATACTGCAATGATGAAAGTCGTGTTATCCTGAAAGAGTTGCCGCTTATCATCTTTGGCGACCATACACGGTGTGTGAAGTATGTCGATTTCCCATTCGTTTTAGGCGCGGACGGAACAAAGGTGCTAAAGCCGAAGGGCACACTCTTAGACACGAAGTTTTTCTATTATGCCTTGCGAAGCCTCAATATTCCTAATCGCGGCTATAATCGGCATTTTTCAGTTCTTAAGGAAAAAATAGTCCCCGTCCCTCCCCTTCCCGAACAGCGCTCAATCGCAGTGATACTGGGACAGGTGCAGAAGGCGATAGAAGAGCAAGAGAAATTGCTGGCCTTGACTGCTGAACTTAAGCGCACCCTGCTCCACCAGCTCTTCACCCGCGGCCTCCGTAACGAACCCCAGAAACAGACTGACATCGGCCCCATCCCCAAGAGCTGGGAGGTGGTGCCGCTGGCAGATCGCTTCCATACGCAGTTAGGGAAAATGTTATCGCAGAAAGCACATGGCGGAGATGATCCAAAGCCCTATCTGCGAAACAAGAATGTCCAGTGGGGGTGTATTGGAACCACGGACTTGCTTGATATGGATTTTAACGAGAGGGAACGGAAGAAGTTTATTCTCATGCATGGCGACTTGCTTGTGTGTGAAGGAGGAGAACCGGGGCGTGCTGCAATTTGGCATGGCGAGCTTGAAGAATGTTACTATCAAAAGGCCCTTCATCGATTGCGACCAAAAGACCAGCGGTCTACAAATCAGTTTCTTTACCACTGGCTAACTTATGCGTTCCGAATACGAAATGTTTACGGTGTTTCCGGTGCCAGTTCAACAATTGCGCACATGCCCGAAGCACAGTTGAAAATCTTGCCAATACCAATTCCCTCTCGCATGGAACAAAATGAAATTTGCGATGCTTTGAACAGCGTTGATGATCGATTAGCTTTTTACCAGCGCAAACATGCCACACTTTCAGATCTTTTTCGAACACTCCTGCATCAGTTGATGACGGGGCAAATTAATGTAGACACAACCAGAGTTTGCTCAAGCGCGATTTCGTGGACTTCGCGCCTTCGCGTGAACCAGACAATGACGGGAATAGACTTACGCGAAGCCGCGAAGTGCGCGAAGGGGAAAGAATAGCGTGGTTATCATGGAATTGTTCAAGTTTGAAATATTTGATCGAATTGTATGGACGAAAATGGATAAAAACGATTATTGTTGTCATGTTTTGAAATAAGTCTGCAAAATTTGACAACGAGGAAGTTATGCTTATTCAGTTTAGAGTCGGTAATTATCGCTCCTTCGGTTCCGAGGTGACGCTTTCCATGGAGGCTGTAAAGGCTTTCAAGGAACATGAGGAGAATGTGATAAAGGCGGAACACTATCGCCTGTTGCGAAGCTCGGCCATCTATGGTGCGAATGCCAGCGGCAAAACGAACCTGGTCAAGGCGATTGACTTTATGCGCGATTTTGTTCTCACATCGGCAAGCAAGAATTCGGTTGCGGAGATTTCTGCGGAGCCCTTCCGGCTGGACAAGAAGAACTGGAAAAAGCCAAGCTTGTTTGAGGTTGTCTTTTTGCTGGACTCCTTTACCTATCGTTATGGGTTTGAGGTTACAGGGGAAAGCGTGTGCAGTGAATGGCTCTTCCGTACACAAGGGAGTTCTCGCAATGTGAAATCACCGCTCTTCACCCGAATCCTCGATAAGATTGAGGTTTCAGAGGAGTTCCGAGAGGGACAGGGGCAGGAGACGAAGACACGCGGGAACGCGCTTTTCCTGTCAACCGTGGATCAACAGAATGGCACGATAGCGCACACGATTATCAAGTGGTTTAACGCATTGACGATCCTCTCGGGTATGCGAGATGAGGCGTATGAGCGTTTTACCCTCAAGCAAATGGAAGATCCGGCGAAGTGGCAACGGATCATCGATTTTGTACGTCAAGCCGATGATTCGATTGTTGATATTGTTCACAGGGAGGTGAGATATCCTGAAAAGATGTTACACGCGCTCCCACCTGCTTTAGCAAAGTCGCTGCGCGAAGAGCGCCGCCCTGTTTTCGCCTTTGTTCGTGCTCAATCAGAAGAGGGCGTACCCTGCGGGACAGTTGAATTCGATCTGGATAACGATGAGTCAGCCGGGACACGAAAGATTTTACGCCTCGCAGGGACTTGGCTGGATCTTCTTGATCATGGAAATGTGGCGTTTGTCGATGAGCTTGAAGCAAAGTTGCATCCGCATATAACCCGTCGTTTGGCCCGTCTTTTTAACTCGCCGAAAACCAACCCGCGCAACGTGCAATTGATTTTTGTAACCCATGACACCAACCTGTTGACGTATGGCGGCTTGCGCCGGGATCAAATCTGGTTTTGTGAAAAAACAAATTCTGGATCAACCGACCTCTATTCCCTTGCGGAAATCAAGGTGCGTAAAGGGGCTAAGTTTGAGAATGACTACATCGGTGGCAAGTACGGTGCGATTCCCTACTTTGGCAATGTGAAGAATATTGGCGGGGAGAAATCTAATTATGCCTAAAGCCACCGAACATAAGACCGTACAAGCCCGGCTCCTTGCGTATGCGCAGGAGATCGGATGGCAATATGTGCCGAGAGCGGTGGCAGAGGCAAGGCGTGGCTTTGACCCCTTGGGTGTGACCAATGAGGAGAAGTCGCGGTCAGCATCGCTCTTTTTCGGAGATCTGTTGCATACAAAGGTCAGCGCCTTTAATCCGCAGTATCGCGAGGCTGAGGGTGCGTTGGTGGGCGATTTCCAGCGGTTCCATTCTGATGTGTATGGCAATCGCGATTTCTTGGAGGCGTTGCGCAACCGACGCACCTTCTTCTGCGAGGCGGAGCGGCGGGAATTGGATTTGACAGTGATTGATTACAATGATCTGGACCGGACGCCTGAGGCGTGGCGCAATGTCTATGAGGTGACCGAGGAGTTCGTGGTGTGCAATGGACGCTTCACCACGCGCGAGGATGTGGTCTTCCTGATCAACGGTATCCCGGTGCTCTTTGTGGAGTGCAAGAACGCGACCAAGGATGAGGCCCTTGCGCTGGGCATTGACCAGATCCGGCGTTACCACGTTGAGACACCCGAGAGTATGGTGCCGCAGATGCTCTTTACTGCAACCGAGGCCATCGGCTTTTCGTACGGCGTGACCTGGAACACGGTGCGCCGGAATATTTTCAACTGGAAAGCTGAAGAGGCTGGGCATCTGGAGTCCAAGGTCAAGGCCTTCTGCGCAGTGCCGCATCTGTTGCGGGTGTTGCGTGATTTTATCGTCTTTGCGGAGAAGGACGAGGAGTTGCAGAAGATCATCCTGCGTCAGCATCAGGCGACTGCCGTGGACAAGACCGTGGTGCGGTGTCTCGATGGGACGCGCACGCGCGGACTGGTCTGGCACACGCAGGGCAGCGGCAAGACGCATACGCTGATGAAGAGCGCGGAGTTGCTCTTCCGTGCGCCTGAGGCTGAGAAGCCGACTGTGCTGCTGCTGATCGACCGCAATGAGCTGGAAGATCAGATGCTCAAGAACCTGGCTTCCGTGGGGCTGGGGAATGTGGCGCATGCGGACTCAATGGCGGAACTGGTCCGGTTGTTGCGTTCGGACTATCGCGGCATCATCCTGACCATGATCCACAAATTCCGCGACATGCCGGCGAATGTGAATACGCGCCGGAATGTCTACGTACTGATTGACGAGGCGCACCGTACCACAGGCGGCGATCTCGGCACCTTCCTGATGGCGGGGTTGCCGAATGCGACCTTTGTGGGCTTCACCGGCACGCCAGTGGACAAGACCGCTTATGGACTCGGCACGTTCAAAGTCTTTGGCTGCGAGGATGACAAGGGATATTTGCACAAGTACTCGATTGCCGAGAGTATTGCGGACGGCACGACCCTGCCTCTCTACTACAGTATGGCGCCGAATGAAATGCTGGTGCCGCATGAGGTAATGGAAAAAGAGTTTCTGGCGCTGGCTGAAGCTGAGGGCGTATCGGATATCGAGGAGCTGAACAAGATCCTTGACCGGGCGGTGAATCTCAAGAATTTTCTCAAGGGACGGGAGCGTGTGGAGCAGGTGGCCGCTTACGTGGCGGAGCACTATCGCGCCAACGTGGAGCCCATGGGCTACAAGGCCTTTCTGGTGGCCGTGGATCGCGAGGCCTGTGTCTTTTACAAAGAGGCACTGGACAAGTTGCTGCCGCCGGAGTACTCGGAGATCGTCTTCACAGGGAACAACAATGACCAGCCGCATTTGAAACGCTGGCACCTGGACCCCAAGCGTGAGAAGCAACTGCGCAACGACTTCAAGAAGCCAGGGTTGACGCCCAAGATCCTGATCGTGACGGAGAAACTGCTAACCGGCTTCGACGCGCCGATCCTCTATGCGATGTATCTGGACAAGCCGATGCGCGACCACACGCTCTTGCAGGCCATCGCGCGGGTGAACCGTCCCTACGAAAACGAGGAGGCTGAGCAGGTAAAGCCGCACGGGTTCGTGTTGGACTTCGTGGGCATCTTTGACAAGCTTTCCAAGGCGCTGGCTTTCGACAGCGCGGAGATCAACGCCATCGTCAAGGACATCCGGCTGCTGAAACAGCTGTTCAAGGCGAAGATGGAGTCAATCGCACCGGCCTATCTCACGTTGATTGAACAGGGCTTCAATGACAAGGATGTGGACAATCTGATCGAGCATTTCAGGGACAAGGAGCGGCGCAAGGCCTTCTTCCGGGAGTACAAGGAGATCGAGATGCTCTACGAGATCGTCTCGCCGGATGCGTTCTTGCGTCCGTACATGGAGGATTACACGACGATCTCGAATATCTACGAAGTGGTCCGCAACGCCTATGCGCGGCGGGTGTATGTGGACCGGGGTTTTCTGCGCAAGACCAACGAGTTGGTGCAACAGCACATTGGCGCGTTTATGGAAGTCGATCCCGATGAGCCCGTCAAGGTTGGGCTTGAAATGCTCGCAGCGATTCGGCGCAAGAACCAAGGCAAGGCGACAAAGGTCATCAATCTGATCAAGGTTATCGAGAAGCGGGCTGAAGAGGAGAGTGAAGACCCCTTCCTGATCGCCTTGGGCGTTCGAGCGCAGGCGGTACTGGAGAAGTTCGAGGACCGCCAGCTCACGACCGAAGAGGCGCTGGAGGAGTTGCAGCGCGAGATCGAGAAAGAGGAGGCCCGTAAACGCGAGCAGGCGGAGCGGGGCTTTGACAGTCTGACCTACTTCGTGCTCTGTAAGCTGATCGAGGAGGGCATCCCGAACGCCGAGGTGGCGAGCAGGCGGGTCAGCGGCGCGTTCACTCAGTATCCGAACTGGAAAAGCAGCGAGGCGGAACTGCGCGAACTGCGTAAACAGGTGACCTTCGCCCTCTTCGCCGAAGAGGAGGATATGGCGAAGGTGGTGGCCACGGTTGACGCGTTGTTCTTCCTGTTGAGAAAAAGCACCTGCGTATGAACATCCATTCCGACAGAGAGCTCTTCAAGGCTCGTGTGCTGGCCTGGGCTACCAAGTTGGACGTAGCGGCTCACGCCGTCTATGTGCGTCCCATGCGGCGCAAGTGGGCCTCCTGTTCCACGACAGGTACGCTGAGTTTCAATGACGAGTTGCTGGGCATGGAGCCTGCGCTCGGCGACTATGTGATCGTCCACGAACTTCTGCACTTCTCAGTGCCCAACCACGGTAAGCTCTGGAAAAGCCTCATGCGGGCGCATCTGGGCGACTACGAGGCACTGGCGACGAGACTGAACCCTGACTCCCAATTACAGGCTTAGCCGAAAGCGGCTTCTAGTTTTTCTAGAACTTCTTGTTCTTCTTGTGCGACCGTGCCGAAGCCTAGGAATCCGCCTGCCGCATTCGCGATGGCACGGGCATCCATCAGCACCTCATCTTTCAGGGATTGGCGTTCTTCAGGGCTTAATTGCTTGCAGAGCGCATGGATGTAGTGTTCCCAGGCCTCCATGAGTTCCGGGGCGGGTTTCTGTTTGAGCCAGACCGAGATAATCGTGGTATCAACCAGCTTATTGCTTAAGCCGGCCTTATGGACAAAGCGGAACAATTCGTCACGTTCCTTGTCCTGCAGTTCGCCGTCTGCCCAGGCGACCGCGACGAGAGGAATGGCAAAGAGTGTGGCGAGTACTTCGGGCCGGATATTGAGTTGAATCAATTTGTCCAGAACAGCCTCATCTTTTATGCCTGAAACCTGAGCCAGATTAGCCTTTGTTTCCTGCATGGCTTCCAGTTTTTTCCGAGCCTCAATCAGAAGTTGATCCTTTTTCAGGAAAAACTGATCTTCCATAATCCGTCCTAATGAAAGGTCTATCATAATGTTCTCCTTCGTGCCTAAAAGAATAGAATAGAACGCCCTCTGAAAATTAACAAGCCTATTTTATTTGCGGTTAAAGATGCAAATCCTTCTTCAAATGATCCATAATGTCCTGTGCCTCACGTTCGGTCGGAACGTTGGTGGCGACGGTGATGCGGCTGAAGAGGTAGCGCCATTGCAATCTCTTGTATTGCGCCTCCGTGTTCCGCTCGATCACAACGTCATACCAGGTCTGACCGCCGCTTTTGGTCGTGTCGCCGAGATTCACACCTGTTGCGCTTGAACAGGGGCACTGACGCGTCCACGGAATGCCTAAAAAACGCGACCGTTGATGAATCATGCCATTCTCGATCCAGGTACGCCGGGCAATCAGTCCGCTTACGCCGATGAACAGAAAGAGGAGCCCAAAAAGGCTAAAGACAACTGTGAGTAGGCAGAGGCCCACGGACATCATCAAGGGGATGAGCCGGAAGAGGTTCATCCACCCCTGAGCAGGCTTGAGGACTTCCTTGATGAGCTCCGGCAATCCGTTAAAGCCAGCGAAAAGTCCGGCAGCTAAAAAAACAACACCAAAAATCATCGGTACGAAGCTCACCCCAGCCTGCATGCCCATGGCATCGCAAACATACGTCATGGCACCGTTTTCGAACTCCATGCGGATACGCCGCCCCTGGCCCATATCATGTAAAAAGGCTTCGAGAGGCTTTTCTGTTTGTGGGTCGCCTTTCACCGACGGATCACTGGTCGCTGTTCGGAAGACGGGCACGTGAAAACGCATGTTCAGATCCGGGCCATTCAGCTTTGCGAAGACCCGCAAGATCCAGCTAATGTCAACGCGGAAGTTTCCTTCGACTTTTGAGTCTGTCTCATCAGTCAGACCATACGGGATCGTGAAATCGAACGGGATGATGCAGGCTCCGTCGTGACACAGAGACGCGTTCGCGGTAACCCTGACGGTGTGTGACCATACGCGGTCGATAGAGAGGTGATCGCTACTGTCGCCTTTGCCAGTGATCGTTGTAGTCGTTTCGCAGATCAACTCCATCCGTACGTCCGTATCCGAAGGAAACGACTCGGGCAATAACACCTCGCCACGGAAATGGCCGCCAATGACACCCGGCACGGTGCGCATTTGAACACGACATCTGCCAAACCGAAACCAACGGGCGGTTGCGATCAGAGCGGAAACAAGAAACCCCGCCCCGAACAACGCGATGACCCCCGGAAAAAGAACTTCCCAACGGACTTGCGAAAAATGCAACATCCTCGGCGACTTAAAGGCTATCAGCGTTATAATCCCGGCGCATACGGCCACTGCAACCCAGAAAGCTATTGCCGAAACGCCCAACCCGGAACTGCACGTGCCATTACGCCAGCGCCGATGTTCCCAGGGGAAGGTGGTTGTAGTGGGGAAGGAGGTTGACATAGAAGCATTGCCTTATTTTGGGCCTCAGCGGCTCACCGAGACGGTTCGCCCTACCGCCTTCGGATCAGAATAACGACTCGTGCGAAGCGGGTAGGGCGAACCGTCTCGGTGAGCCGCTGAGAGTTAAAACTGAACCCTGATTCCTAAGTTATTCCATCGCCCCCGTCTTAAATCCTAAGCCTTGAAGCGTGGAAAGAAGTTTGGGTGTGGGCTTCTTCAGCGTGACCAACGTCGAGGTGAATTCGCGGCGCATCGGGTATTTGCTGCGCTGCTGGTCAAAGGCTGCCGAGCGCGCCACGGGATCTTCGACGCACGAACGCTTCAGGCGCAGGGAGTCGGCTTCAATGTCATAGACACGTAGGACGGCTTGGCGGAGCAACTCTTCCGTATCTTTAATTTGAGACAGATCGATATGCGGCACCGGCGGCGGCGGAAGGGCGAAGAGCTTCTCGATGTTTTCTTCGCGCAGAAGTTCCGCAGCGTGTTCACGGCAAGCAGGATCTTCGGCAGCCTGCGCAAGCCAGGCGAGATAGGCTTTGTAAATGATCTTGGTTCCGTTGACCTTGCCCTCGTATGAGTGTCCGGCAATGTGCGGGGTGGCGATGTCAACACGCGCCAGGAGGTCGGTGCGATAGGTGGGCTCACCTTCCCAACAGTCGATGACGGCGTGTGCGACACGCGTGCCAAGTACGGCCATTAATGCATCTGTCGAAAGGATAGCACCCCGTGCGGCATTGATGAAGATGACGCCAGGTTTCATTTGCGCAAATTGTTCGGTGTTCAGCATTTGGTAGGTTGCGTCCGGCCCTGTTTTAGTCAACGGAACATGACAGGTGACGATGTCCGATTCAGCCAGCAATTGTTCCAGCGAGACGAAGGGCAACTTTTCCCTCCCTGGCCGCCGTAGACCTATTGGCGAAGGAGGCCTCCCTCCTCCCTCCTCCCTTTCCTTGGGTGGATCAGAGACGAGGATTTTCAACCCAAGCGCTTTGGCGTGGCGCAACACTTTGCTGCCGACGTTGCCGCAGCCGATGATGCCGATGGTCTTGCCTTTGAGTGAAAATCCATGCTGGGCGCCTAACCACAGCAAGGCGGAGGTCACATAGTTAGCAACGCTTTCTGCATTGCAGCCTGGGGCTGCTACCCAAGGAATGTGATGTGACTCGAGATACGGGATGTCGATATGATCTGTCCCGATCACGGCACTGCCATAATAACGGACTGTGCTGCCCGCTAAAAGCGCTGCGCTAATCCGCGTGGTTGAGCGGGTAAAGAGGGCATCGGCATCGCGCACATCATCGATTGTGAGCACGCGGCCGTCGCGAGCCATAACTTCTCCAAGGGTACTGAAAGCTTCTTTGGCATACGGCATGTTTCTATCAATGACAAGTTTCATATTGGAATGTTGGAATGTTGGAATGTTGGAATGTTGGAATGTTGGAATGATACCAAGGAATCGGGGGGAAGGCATCTCACTAATGTTGTTCTTCGGACAAAGCCCCATAAGTCCTACCCATAACTACATTTGGAATATTGGAATGAAGGAATTGGATACTTTGCTGGGCGAATAGGCGTCCCCGCCTGTTCGCTGGTCCGGCGGTAACCGGACCAGCTATAAACATCAGGCATCACTGTACAGGCGAGGACGCCTATACGCCCAGGCTCACGACTATCCATACGAAACAATTCTCTCCTCTCAGCATTCCACCATTCCAGTATTCCACTATTCCATTCTAGAAGAAACTCATACTGGTTTTTTTGAATTCGGTGGATGAAAGAAGCAGTTCGCCTTGGGCGAGACCTGCTTCGCGGGTGATGCGCTCAAAGAGCGCCAGGGTCTCTTCCGGTGAAGGCGTATGAATCATCGCATAAAGCCTGAAGGGAAAATAGGGAGTCGGCGGACGCTCATAGCAATGCGTCACCTCCGAAAAGGCGGCGACGCGGCGTCCGGCTGCTTGAATAGTTGCCGCAGGCACCTCCCAGCAGCACATGCCATTAGCCTTGAAGCCGATCTCTCGATGACGCAACAACAGAGCAATGCGCCGCATGACGCCACGCTCCTGCCAGACACCGAGTTGTTCAAGCAACTCCTTCTCGGAGATCCCCAGTTCAACTGCTGGTGCTTCAAAGAGTCGGCTGTTCAGCGGAATGTTTGCCTGCATGACACGGATGATCTTCTGTTGACAGGCAGTCAAAGACTCAATCGTAGTCGCATTCAGATCGGTCTTGTTTCGTGGCTCGACGCGTTCATCTCTGTTACGGGTCCGCAGGTCAAAAACAACATCAATCTTGAAGCGCTGCAACGCGGGAAGCTCATCGATTACGTAAGGCGCACAAGCTTCACGCAAGGCATCTAACGTTTGCACAAAATCCTGAGCGGGTGCCGCAAGCGTAAACCAAAGGTTGGGACATGGCCTGTCTGGAAGAAGGGTGGGTTTCCGTTCGTAACAATGGGTGACACCCGATTCGGTTGTTACAACGGAAACAATTCGCGCGAGGTCCAAGGTTGGCACTTTGATGGCGCAGAGCGCGCTACGATAGCCTAAACGCCGCGAATCAAAGACCGCGCCAAAGCGGCGCGCATCACCATCAACAAGGCGTTGGCGTATAAAGGCAAGCACCTCGTCTTCCGTCATGCCGTGCTCCGTGGCAAGTTGTGCAAATGGGGTTTCGCATAAGGGGATGCCCCGTTGCAAGGCAACCAGGAGCGCGGCTTCTTTTTCAGTTAAATTCATACGTTTTAGGGAACGGGAATTGGGGTGCTGGGGGTACTGTTTTTATGGGAAACAATTAATACATTCACGCATTCACGCACTCGCGCATTTCTCTAAAGCCCCATATCTTCATTCACGACGAGTACATGAATATCGGTCAGGGAGGGCTTACGTTCAAGGATGGTGGTGATGCGGCAGATGCGCTGCGGGGAATCACAGTTCGAGCAGATTCCGGTTACGGCGCAGGGGGTCTGTTTGCTCAGGCGCATCGCGTTCGGGGGAGAGGCTTTCTCTTTGATGCGGGCGATTGCATCGTTGGCGGAACCGTCCACAATCTTGTTGCGGCCGACCACGATGATGACCTTCTTGGGTCCGAAGAGCATGGACCCGACGCGGTTGCCGTTACCGTCGATATTGACGATCTGTCCGTCCAAGGTCACGGCGTTCGTGCCAGTTAGGAAGAGGTCGCAGGTCAACTGGCGGCGCATCGCCGTCAGCCGCTGCTCAGGCGTCAAATCCGGGAATCCGTGGTTGATGATCTCCTTGCCCTGGTCTGCTAGAAGGGTTGTGAGCTTGAGGTCAGCTACTGAAAGCGAACCGCCAAAGCCAACGTTCTGGGCATCCTTGGCTTGCGCAAGGATATAGGCGCCAGCCTCCTCGCCTGTGGCACAAAACTGAGCAATAAAACCGCGCTTGGCGAGCGCTTCAACGACCGCGTGACATTTCTTGTCCAGGGTCCAATTAACGAGTTCAAGTGTTCTGGGTGTCATGTGAGTCCTTTTTTAAACTGGAATGTTGGAATGTTGGAATGATAGAATGATGGGGTTGGAGGGGGAGCGTATGGCGAGCCGATTGAATTTTGGGCGCGCGCGACCGCATACTCATGGTCAAATTCAGCCGCTGTTTCAATATATCCAGGACTGTTGCGAATCTTATCAAGCGTATTTCTTGTAGCCATTCGCAGTTGTTGAATGTGTTGGTTTGCGTTGTCCTTCATGAGCTTTCTTTTATAACAGATATGCTATGCCGCGTCAATTCGGGATGTCTGCCCTTTTGCTGGAGGGACTTAAGAGACAGCAGGGACCTCAGGGACAAGAGAGACCATCCTGCGAAATCTTGGGAGCCGGAATCGTCCCTCCAGTCCCTCTCGTCGCTCTCGTCGCTCCAGTCCTTTAGCCTTTCTCCCCAACGTCCACCATCAGGCGGACTTGGCGCAACAGGGTATCTCCGGCAAAGGTACGTACGGTCTCTTCGATCTGCTTAAGTGCGGTGCGGCGAAGCTCAAAAAGGTGCATGGAGGATGGGACATAGACATAAAGGATGTTATTTTCCCACTTGCCCGGGCGAGTCAGGCTGGCAATGGCCGGAGGGAAGAGGGAATTCCATTTTTCAGCAAGGGTGTCCAGGAAGGGACTGGCCTGGATGTTGAGTCGTTTTAGGGTGGCTTCGATAACCTCCGAAAAGGGCGTTACCGTGGGGCGTATTTGCGGGGGATCGGCATCAATGGGCAAACCCGGCATGACCGTGTCAAAGAGCTTGGAGACGCATCGATTATGCTCAACATCCCGGGGCGTCAGTGTACGCCTAATCGGGTTGGGTACAACCTGAAAAGCATTCTCGCTGGGAACAAAGGAAAAATCCTCTGGCGCCGCAACATATTCCTCTATTTCTGCCTTCCCTTTATGCATAAAAAAAGAGTATCATAATTGACTCTCTGTAGAAAAGAGATAAAGGAGCAAGCAATGAAAAAAGGGAATATGCTGGTCGCCCAGAGCGGGGGGCCTTCCATGGTCATCAACCAGAGTCTGGTGGGTGCCGTACTCGCTGCGCGTGAAAATAAGGCGGTGGGTAAGATTTATGGCGCACTCCATGGAATTCAGGGCATTTTAGATGAAAAATTCATTGATTTGCGCAAGGAAAGTCGTTCAACGCTTGAAGCGGTTGCCAATACGCCTGCTTCTGCGCTGGGCTCTGTGCGCCGCAAGCCGACTCCTGAAGATTGTCAGGCGATCTTCAAGGTACTGAAGAAGCTCGAAATCCGTTATTTCTTCTACATTGGCGGTAACGACTCCGCCGAGACCGTCCATATCATCAACGAAGCTGCGCAACAGGCTGCGTATGGACTCCGTTGCTTCCACATTCCCAAGACCATTGATAATGATTTGCGCGAAAACGACCACACCCCGGGGTATGGTAGCGCGGCGCGTTTCGTGGCGTGCGCCATCAAGGGCGATGATCTGGACAACCGGGCGCTGGGTGGGGTGAAGATTGACATTATCATGGGGCGTAACGCCGGCTTCCTGACGGCGGCTGCCGCGTTGGCGCGTAACGAAGCGGATGACGGACCGCATCTGATTTATTTGCCGGAACGGCCCTTCACCATCGAGGGGTTTGTGAAGGACGTCCAAAAGGTGATGAAAAAGTTTGGCCGCTGCGTCATCGCAGTTTCCGAAGGGATTGCGGACAAGGACGGCACGCCGATTCTCGCGAAGTACACCAAGGAGGTCGACTCGCATGGCAATGTGCAGTTGAGCGGCACAGGCGCCTTGGGCGACCTGCTCGCTGGTATCGTCAAAGAGAAAGCCGGGATCAAACGCGTGCGTGCAGATACCTTTGGCTATCTCCAGCGTTCTTTTCCAGGTATTGCCTCCTCAACCGACGCGATGGAAGCGCGCCTCGTGGGCGTTGCAGCGCTTCAAGCAGCGGTATGTGATGATATTTCGAGCGGCTCGATTGCGATCAAGCGCCAGGCGACGAAGAAGTATGCCGTGGATTTTGAAGTGGTTCCGCTACGAAACGTCGCCAAGGAGACGCGCCACATGCCGGACGAGTTCATCAATAAGGCCGGCAATGATGTGACGCAGGCCTTCATTGACTATGCCCGTCCGCTGGTCGGCGCCCTGCCCAAGACCGAACGGTTTGCACAGTTGAAAAAGTAAAGAATTTTTTTTGCATCGAATGACGCGAACCAACACGAATAATGGATGGCAAGGCGGATAAAAGTGGCAGAGCCGTCTCGGCTCTGAAGCAACGGCGGGACGCCGTTGCCACTTTATGAGAAAATAGTTTTCGTGACTTTCGTGTGTTTCGTGGGGAAAAAGAATTGAGATGATTTAAGGAGAAGACAACGATGAAGTTAACAGCTGACCAATTACGTGAAAAGTATCTGAAGTTTTTTGAGTCCAAGGGGCATGCCATTATTTCTGGCGCATCGCTGATTCCGGAAAATGACCCGACCGTTCTCTTCACCACCGCAGGCATGCATCCGCTGGTACCGTACCTGTTGGGAGAGAAGCATCCGGCGGGTTCGCGCCTGACCGATGTGCAGAAGTGTGTCCGCACGGGCGATATCGATGCCGTGGGCGATTCCTGTCACTTGACCTTCTTTGAAATGTTGGGCAACTGGTCGCTGGGGGACTACTTCAAGAAGGATGCGATCACCTGGTCGTACGAGTTTTTGACGAAGCATCTGGGCTTCTCGCCGGAACAACTCAGTGTGACGGTCTTTGAGGGCGAAGGAATTGTTCCGCGCGATGAAGAGTCCATCGCCATCTGGGAGAGTCTGGGCATTCCGCCGGCGCGCATTTATGCCTTGCCCAAGGAAGACAACTGGTGGGGACCTGCGGGCACGACTGGACCGTGCGGACCAGACACCGAAATGTTCATCGACACAGGCAAGCCCGCCTGCTGTCCAGATTGCCGTCCGGGCTGTCGCTGCGGCAAGTTTATCGAAATCTGGAACGACGTCTTCATGCAGTACAACAAGACTGCCGAAGGTACCTACGAACCGCTCAAGCAGAGCAACGTCGACACCGGCATGGGCGTCGAGCGCACAATATGCATGATGAACGGCTATGCCACGGTCTACGAAACCGAACTTTTTGCTCCGTTGATGGCGAAGATCAAAGAACTCTCGACGTTGCAGCCCCCCGAGGATCAGGCCATCCGCGCTTCGCGGATTATCGCAGATCACATGCGGACTTCGGTCTTCATTCTGGGCGATCCCAAGGGTGGAGTGAAGCCTGGCAACCTGGGCGCAAACTATGTGTTGCGCCGCTTGATTCGTCGCTCCGTCCGTTACGCAAAGTTGCTCGGCATCGCGCCAGGTTATACGCGCACGCTTGCGGAAATCATTATCGCCAACTACAAGCATGTCTATCCGGAACTCGAAAAGCATGGACAGACCGTTATCCATGAACTGGCTACAGAAGAGGAACGCTTTGAAAAGACGCTTGCGTCTGGACAAAAGGAATTTGACAAGGTGGCAGACGCGCTCAAGCAGCACGGACAGACCACGCTCTCGGGACGCACCGCGTTCAAGCTTTATGACACCTACGGTTTCCCGCTGGAGTTTACGGAGGAACTTGCGGCGGAACAGGGACTGGCTGTTGACCGCGCGGGTTACGACGAAGCCTTCAAGAAGCACCAAGAGACCTCCAAGCAAGGCGATGCGACCTTCAAGGGCGGTCTTGCGGACAACACCGTCGTTACGACGCGTTTGCACTCCGCCACGCACTTGATGCACAAGGCCTTGCAAATCGTGCTCGGACCACACGCACTCCAGAAGGGTTCGAACATTACGCCCGAACGTTTGCGCTTCGATTTCTCGCATCATGACAAGATGACGCCTGAGCAGATCCAGAAGGTCGAAGATATCGTGAACGAGCAAATTAAGCTGGCGCATCCGATTACGGTTGAGACCGTGGAGTTTGAAGCAGCCAAGGCCAAGGGCGCTACGGCTCTCTTTGCTGGTAAATATGGCGAACAGGTGAAGGTGTATTCCATGGGCGATTTCTCGATGGAAGTTTGCGGCGGGCCTCATGCGACGAATACGAGCGAGCTGGGTGGATTTAAGATCCAGAAGGAAGAGTCCTCGTCGGCAGGCGTGCGCCGGATTAAAGCTGTGATCACGAATGTGAATTAGAAAGAATTGCGTTATTGCGTGATTGCCTTATTGCCTTATTATTTAGACTTATTGACACTTACTGACACTTTTAGACTTGCTGACACTTACAATAACCTTAGTGAAGAGCGGGAAGGGAACAAAAGCGATGAAGGACACTGCATGTGACCTACTGAAGAAGCTGGTGGCGACGCCGACGCCGACAGGTTTTGAATATGACGGCATGAAGGTGCTGGCTGAAGCCCTGAAGCAGGCGGGTGTCAAGGACATGGAGATTGATATCCATGGTAATCTGCGCGCGTGCCTCAATAAGGAAGCGCCGTTGCGTGTGATGATTGAAGGGCATTGCGATGAGATCGGCTTCATTGTTCAGCATATTGATGATGATGGATTTATTTACGTCTCGGCACTGGGCGGTGTGACCGTCCCGACGGTGTTAAGCGAGCGCATTATCATTCAGGGCAAGAAGGGTCCAGTGAATGGCGTCTTCGGAGGACGTCCCATTCATTTGATGTCCGCGAAGGAACGCGAGAATTGCGCGCCTAAGGAGCTGACGGAGATTTTCGTCGATATTGGTGCGACGAGTCGGGAAGACGCGCTCAAGCTGGTTTCATTGGGCGATTGCGCGGTTGTCGATTCTGGTTGGAGGCCATTAAACAATGACCGTGTGGCCTGCCGTGGCTTTGATAATCGCATCGGCGCTTTTATTGTAACAGAGATCATGAAGCGGCTGGTGGATCAGAAGCTGAATGTCGCCCTGCACATGGTCGCGAGCGTACAGGAAGAGACTGGGCTGATTGGTGGGTATACCTCCGCGTATGACATCAATCCGCATATTGGCTTGTGCGTGGATGTGACCTTTGCGTCAGATGCGCAGAAGGACGACAAGAAGCGTGTCGGCGATATACGGTTGGGCAAGGGACCCGTGGTCGGAGTCGGGCCGATCTACCATAAGGGACTGGGCGTACTCATCCTCGACGAGGCCGCCAAGGCCAAGATAGAAACGCAGATCCAGGTGCGTAGCCGGGGCACCGGCACCTGCGCGTATGCCATGCGCATGACACGCTCCGGCGCGGCCGTCGCGCAGTTCAGTATCCCGTTGCGCTACATGCACAGCCCGATCGAAACACTCAGTCTTTCAGATGTTGAAAAGACAATTGACCTGATGACCGCGACTATCCTCGCGATCCCCGCAGATATGAATTTGTACCCTGCACAGCCCTAGGGGGAATTGCGTTATTGCCTTATTGCGTTATTGCCTTATTAAGAGAAAATCTATGAGACTGAAACCAGAGGAGTTTAAGGAACAATTAAAGGAGCGGACGTTGAATTTTGCAGAGAATCTGTTGACGGCCTTGGATGAACTTCCGGATCGTGTCATTCTCAATGCATTTTTTAAAATAAGGCAATAACGCAATAAGGCAATTCTCAAAGGCATTTTTAAATAAGGCAATAACGCAATAAGGCAATAAGGCAATTCTTAAAGGCAATTCTATATGAGCGATTACAATTTCACGACCATCGAGAAGAAATGGCAGAACTACTGGGAGACGAAGAAGACCTTCAAGGTCAATGACTTCGATACTGCCAAGCCGAAGTTCTACTGCCTCGACATGTTCCCCTATCCAAGCGGCGCAGGCTTGCATGTCGGTCATCCGGAAGGCTACACCGCCACGGACATTCTCTGTCGTTATAAGCGCATGAGAGGCTTTAATGTGTTGCATCCGATGGGGTGGGATGCTTTCGGTCTTCCCGCAGAACAGTATGCGGTCGAGACGGGTACGCATCCCTCGGTCACCACGGGGAAGAATATCAATCGCTTCCGTGAACAGATTAAGGCGTTGGGGTTCAGTTATGACTGGGACCGCGAAGTTAACACCACGGACGAGAAATATTACCGGTGGACGCAATGGATTTTTGAACAGCTTTATAAGAAGGGGCTCGCCTATATCGCGGAAGTGCCTGTCAACTGGTGTCCTGCGCTGGGTACGGTGTTGGCGAACGAAGAGGTCATTGATGGCAAGAGCGAGCGCGGCAACCACCCCGTCGTCCGCAAGCCCATGCGCCAATGGATGCTCAAGATTACGGAATATGCAGAACGTCTGCTGGCCGACCTTGAAACGCTCGACTGGTCCGAAGGCATCAAGGAGATGCAGCGTAACTGGATCGGCAAGTCCGAAGGCGCAGAAGTGACCTTTACGGTTGCGGGCGATGGTAGGGCGACGCTCTCCGAGCGCGCCGCGGCAGGGTCCACCTCTGCCAAGGCTACGGCGGACAGGTCGGAGACCCATGCCCTACCCACTGTCACGGTTTATACGACACGCCCCGATACCTTATTCGGTGCGACTTACATGGTGTTGTCGCCGGAACATCCGCTCGTCGACTCCATCACTACGGATGCTCAGCGAGCAGCCGTGAAGCAGTATCAGGAAGCGTCGTCGCGCAAGAGCGACATGGACCGCACGGAACTGGCGACCGAGAAGACCGGCGTCTTCACGGGTGCGTATGCAATCAATCCCGTCACGGGCGACAAATTGCCGATCTGGCTTGCGGATTATGTGCTCATTAGTTACGGCACAGGCGCTATTATGGCGGTTCCAGCGCATGACACGCGCGACTTCGAGTTCGCACAGAAATTTAATATCTCCGTGGTCTGCATTATCGAGCCCGATGCTCAGGAGGCTGTTGTTGAGAAGGTCAATGTGCAGGATGTCTTGGACGGCAAGGCATGTTGGACCGGCAACGGCAAGATGATCCGTTCGGCGAATGACCAGGGACTTGATATCAATGGCATGGAGGTCAAGGACTCCAAGCGTGTGACGATTGACTGGCTTGCGGCGCGTGGCGTCGGAAAGAGCGCGGTCAAGTACAAACTGCGCGACTGGCTCTTCAGCCGTCAGCGTTATTGGGGCGAGCCCTTCCCAGTGGTTCACATGGAAGATGGGACGATGAAGCTGATCGATGAGAACGATTTGCCGGTGCTCTTGCCGCCGATGGAAGATTTCAAGCCCACAGGCACAGGTGAACCGCCGCTCGCAAAGGCCAAGGAATGGCTGAGTTACGTGGATCCCAAGACTGGCATGAAGGGCGTTCGTGAAACGAACACCATGCCGCAGTGGGCAGGATCCTGCTGGTATTATCTGCGCTACATTGATCCAGACAACGACAAGATGGCGATTGATCCGGCCAAGGAAAAGTACTGGATGCCGGTCGATCTCTATGTCGGCGGTGCTGAGCATGCGGTGTTGCATCTGCTCTACGCACGCTTCTGGCATAAGGTGCTCTTTGATTTGGGGTATGTCTCTACGAAGGAGCCCTTCCAGAAGCTCGTCAATCAAGGCATGATCCTTGGAATCTCGCATAAGGACGGTCGCGGGGCACTCGTGCCGATGGAGCTCGTGGATCATCGTACAGATGGAGAATATCACAAAGAGACCGGCGAGAAGTTGATTGAATTTGCCGCGAAGATGTCCAAATCGCTCAAGAACGTCGTCAATCCTGAAGACGTGATTAGCGAATATGGTGCGGATGCCATGCGCCTCTACGAAATGTTCATGGGACCGCTCGAAGCGACCAAGCCATGGAACACGCAGGGTGTCGAGGGTGTTTATCGTTTCCTCAAGCGCTCCTTCCGCATGATTGCGGAGCAAACGCTCACGGATGAGCCCATGAACGCTGATCAGAAGCGCTTGCTTCATGCGACCATCAAGAAGGTCACAGAAGATTTGGACACTATGAGCTTCAACACCGCCATCAGCCAGATGATGATTTTCATCAACGAATTTAGCGGTAACAAGTCTCTGCCGCGCGAAGCCGCAGAGAAATATGTTCTTTTGCTCGCGCCTTTTGCACCGCATCTCGGCGAAGAGTTGTGGGAGTTCTTGGGTAAGACTCAGACGCTCGCGTATGAACCCTGGCCGACCTTCAACGAAGACTTCATCAAGGTTTCTGAGGTTGAAGTGGTCGTGCAGGTTTTGGGCAAACCCAAGGCGCGCGTGATGATGCCTGTGGGCGCCGATGAAGCAGCAATGCAGGAAATCGCGCTCAAGCAAGAGGCCGTCCAAGCAGCCCTGGCAGGCAAACCCATCCGCAAAATCATCTGCGTCCCCGGCCGCCTCATTAATATCGTGGTGTAGCGGTTTTTGTTGGGTCACGCGTCTGCCGGACTGGCGCGCAGACGCGCGCCGCTCTCGAGAGGACACAGAAATCTATCTTTCAGCGTGACTGTTGGGACACGCAGTTACGTGCAGGCGATAGCTACCATGAGAAATGGGAGTATGTGCGCAACAATCCTGTCCGCAAAGGTCTCGTTTCTTCAGAAGATGAATGGCCGTATTGGGGTATCATAAACGAGTTGATGTGGTAGCTGTGGGAGGGTCCGGCGTCTGCCGGACTGGCGCGCAGACGCGCGCCGCTCCTGGGGCAATGATGGGAGGGTCACGCGTCTGCGTGACTGGCGCGCAAACGCGCGCCGCTCTCGAGGGAGGAGAGAGGAAGATTGACTCTTTTCTCCTCCTTCCTCCCTACTACCTCCTACTTGGTGTGATTCATTTCAACTAAAATGAATCACACCTAACAGCAATTCGATGTTGAGTTTTGGACAAGAAACAGGCATTATACATACATGAATTCTGAACAAATGGCATTAGAGGCCGCAAAAGCGCTGTATCAAAAAAAGGCGGACGACATTCGCATTTTTGATGTTCGCGGGGTATCAGGGGTGACGGAGTTTACGATTGTTGCCACCGGAACGTCCGCGCCACACTTGAGAGCATTGATTGGAGAAGCGCAGCATCACATGAAGCAACTTAATATCGCCAGTTATCGCACGTCAGGCGAATCAGCGAGCGGTTGGGTTATTGTCGACTTTGTGACAGCCGTCGTACATGTCTTTTCGCCAGAAGCCCGTACCTATTACGATATTGAGCGTCTGTGGGCTAAAGCCAAAGAGATTCCGTTCCATCCGGGGAACTGAAGTAAGAATCGTGGTCAAGGCCTTGCATACTCAGCAGGAAGCCGGCCAGCTCCGACGAATCCGCTAACTCATGGTCGGTAGAAGCCGATCCTTGTGTCGAGATGCGCAAAAGTTGCACGGTTTGTGCATTATGACGTCCGATATGCCATGCGCGCCAGGTCTGCAGCGAACCGCCACATAGGAGCGCAACCGCCGCAGCCGCTGCTGCGAAGCGCAGGGTAAATGGGAAACGAACGCGCGCCGCGCGCCGGATGGACTGCGCCACAGCCTCCTCGTGAATCGCTTGCAAAACACGGGACGAAGGACCTTCCATGCTCGCAAAGCCGTTCTTGACGAGAGGCTCGAGCGCCTCTAGGTCACGAAGCAAAGCTTCTTCACATAATGGTCGTGTTGTTTTCATTTTACTTCATTTCCTTCATCAGTAATTGTCTTAATCGTGTGGTCGCATCATGCATACGTCCCAAGGCTGTGTTCAGAGGGATCTTCAAAACCTTGGCGATTTCGTTAAAGGATAAATCGCCCTGCGTTCGCATCAGAAAAACCTCCCGCTGAACCGCTGGCAACTTCCCGACGGCCTGCATGGCCTGCCTCGCCAAATCAGTCCGCTCTAAAACTTCCCTCGGACTCGCATCTGGCGCAATCAGGGTCTCCAAGAGGGGCTGGTCGTCTTCGTCTTCAACATCGTCTAAGCTAAGATCTGGCTTCCGCTTCCTCCTGAAATCGATCAACAGGTTTCGCGCAATCTGCCACATCCATGCCCTGAATGAAACATCCTTATAGCGATCCGCATTCCGGATGATCCTGATCCAGACCTCCTGAAACAAATCTTCCGCATCGGATCTGCTGCCAGTCATCCCGAGAAACCAAGAAAAGAGAGCTTGCCGATATCTTCCGACCAGCAAATCCAAGGATGCGACATGACCTTTGACATACGCTGCCAATAAATCCGCATCACTTTCGAGGTCGTCTGGAATAACGGCTTTCATAGTTAAAAACGTAGAGAACCTCCATATATTGCCAAAAAACGTTATTTATCGCTGATAGGTCGATGGATCGACGGGAACAATCGCGAAATTTGGCGTCCAGTGCGCTGAGGCGGAATAAAAACGCATAGCGGTGTTGAAGACCAGATCTTCAATGACCGCTTCCGCATGGCCATCTTTCCGCATATAATCCACGACTTTGATCAGCGAGAGCGGATCCGAGACCCCCCAATCGGCCGAGCCATTGACAATCACGCGCTGATGGCCATATTGTTTGACCATGGCGGAGACACGCTGGGGATTCAGTTTGGAGTAAGGATAGACGGTCATACCGGCGGTGCACCCAGAGTCAAGGGTGTGTTTGATGGTCTCTTCTGTATTGTGATCGACATCGATACGCTCGACCGTAAAGCCATGCACCTTGATGAGGTCGAGGATGCGAAGTGCACCGCGCAGTTTTTCCACATGGGGCAGATGAAGGATGACCGGCATCTTGCGGTCTTCAGCGATCTGAAGCTGACGCAACATCGCGTGCTCTTCGTTGGGGGTGATGAGGTTGAGCCCCACTTCGCCCAAAGCGATGCAACGCGGATGGTCTAGGTAGGGAATCATGCCGTCAATCACTTCGTCCGCCAGTACGCGGTCTTCCGCCTCCTTGGGATTCATAGCGATCGCACTGAAGTGGTCAATGCCGAAACGCGCCGCCCGCACTGTTTCGAATTCAAGGATCAGTTGGAAATAGTCGAAGAAGGAACCTGCATAACGTCGGTTGGAGCCGAGCCAGAAGGAGGGTTCCACACAGGCGCGGATGCCAGCGGCATACATCGCCTGATATTCTTCCGTCGTCCTCGAAAACATGTGAATATGGGGTTCAATAATCATACGTGCTCCACTAATGCGGTCGCCATGACGGAAATACCTTCGCGGCGTCCTACAGCATCCATGCCCTCATTCGTCTTGGCTTTCACGGAGACCTGAGAAACATCGAGCCCCATAACCTCCGCCAAGCGGGTGCGCATGGCGAGCGAATAGGGCGCTAGCTTCGGCGCTTCGGCCAGAATGGTTGCGTCGATGTTGGCGATGCGCCAACCTGCCGCTGTGACGCGCGCCACGACCTGCGCGAGCAGCTTCATGCTGTCCGCGCCCTTCCACTGCGGATCCTTGTCCGGGAAATGTTGGCCGATGTCGCCATCCGCGATCGCCCCGAGCAGGGCGTCGCAGAGTGCATGCGCCAGCGCGTCCGCATCCGAGTGCCCCTGCAGGCCGCGGTCATGCGGAATCGTTACGCCGCCCAGAATGAGCGGACGTCCCGTGACCAGCAGATGCGAATCAAAGCCTATTCCTGTGCGAACCATAGTTTACTTCCGGTCGTCAAGGACCGGTTTCTCATCGTTTTGGAGCACGCGGGAGACCGCAGCCCGAACGATTTCAACGGAGACCTTTGAAGAGAGTTCCACCATGAACGTATGTTCCCGCACTTCTGTGACTGTGCCAATGAGGCCGCCGCCGAAGATGATGCGTTGTCCTGCACGAAGCTCGGAAATCGTCTTCATGCGCTCCTTCTCCTTGCGCTGCTGCGGACGAATCATCATGAAGTAAAAGATACCGAAGACCAGTACCATCGGGAGCAACATGCTCCCCATTCCAGCCAAACCGCCCTGCTGAGCAGGTGCGCCAGCTTGAGCCATCATCATCAATGTGTTCATTGTTTTTTCCTTTCGGGCAGGCGCAACGGCCTACCGGGCAGGCGCAACGGCCTGCCCCTACGGTGTTGTTCGTAATGTCATTGCCAGTTCCTTCCGCCACTCGCGGAAGGAGTCGTTGGCAATCGCTTCGCGCATCTCGCGCATAAATTCCAAATAACGGTGCATGTTGTGTATGGACAACAGGCGCACACCTAAAATCTCGCTGACATTAATCAGGTGGCGGATGTAGGCGCGGGAAAAGTTTTGGCAACAGTAGCAGGTGCAGCCTTCTTCGACGGGCCGCATATCAATCTTGTAACTGCCACCCTTTACCGGATAGGAGCCGGTGCGCGTATAGGCGGTGCCATGACGCGCCACGCGCGTGGGGATGACGCAGTCAAACATATCCACACCACACGCTACGGATTCGCACATCTGGTACATATCGCCGAGCCCCATCACATAGCGCGGCCGCTCCCGGGGGAGTAGGCGTGTGCCGTCCGCGACGCCCTTGAGCATGATATCCTCGGGTTCGCCGACGCTCACGCCGCCGACGGCATAGCCATCAAAGCCCATGGACACCAACTCCTTTGCACAGTGTTCGCGCAACAAGGTATATTCGCCTCCCTGCACAATGCCGAAGACGAGCTGTCCGGTGGCACGCGGCTGCTCCAGACATTGCGCCGCCCACCTCAACGTTTTGGCGACTGATTTCTGTGCATAATCCGGCTCACACGGATAAGGCATGCACTCGTCGAAACACATGGCGATGTCTGATCCTAAAATGCGTTGCACCTCCATGGATTCTTTAGGCCCTAGGAAAAACGGAGTGCCGTCGATATGCGAGTTGAAGGTCACGCCCTCTTCGGTGATTTTGCGCAGATTGTTCAGGCTGAAAACCTGGAACCCGCCACTGTCTGTGAGAATCGGCTTATTCCAGCCCATGAAGCGATGGAGTCCGCCACAGGCAGCCATGACCTCCATGCCCGGACGCAGCATCAGATGATAGGTGTTGCTCAAGATGATGGATGCGCCTGCGGCATCTAAGTCGCGGGGTTCCAAGGCCTTGACCGTGGCTTGAGTGCCCACGGGCATGAAGACTGGCGTATCGATTGCTCCATGCGCAGTCCAGAGGCGACCTAAGCGGGCCCCTGTGTGACGGTCTTCTTTCAGAATCTCGAAGGTTCCTGCCGTGTTTGTCTGTGTTTCTAAGGTCATGAAGTCGTGTAGTAAAGCATAAACGGGAGGGGAATACAAGACGGGGCAACGGTTTATTTCAAGTGCATCCAACTGGGTAGTTTTCCAGATCGACCCTCTGTTATCTGCGAAGTCCGCGCCTCGGTCCGGCCGCCCTTTTCCAATGTTTCAATGCGGGAGACTAGGGCCTGTTGATTGACCTGGAACTGTGTTCGTTCGTTTTCGCGGACTTTACGTTCTTCAGCCAGTTCGTTTTCGCGGCGTTGAAGCTGGTCTGTGAGGTCTTGAACTTGTTGTCCGAACCGTTCGCCGTCAAGGGCAAGGGTTTTCAAGCGGGTTGCCTCTATTTCTTGCAGGCGTAATTTGCGAATCAGTTCCCGCTCGCGCTCTTCGGAGGAGCGCATATCCCGTTCGTGCACGAAACGCAGGGTGTCAAATTCAGTCCGGATGCGGGCGGAGGCTGGGTCGCTTGTTTGCTCCCGTACGCTCAGGCGCGTCATGTCCGCAGGACTGGCCCCCAGTTGCCGTGTCAATGACTGTTTGCGTTCCTGAATGGCATCTAGGCGTTTCATAGATATCTGCTTCAGATGTTCCAAGTGGGTCCGCTCAGACTCCTGCTCTTTACTCAAGGCTTCCAGCTCGTTCTGAAAGAGCTGATAGACCCCAGCCTGATCTGCATAGAATTGAGCGATCTTTTCAGGCGACTGAGAACTGAAACGTTCCAGTTCCGCGATCTTCTCGAGGTATTCGGCATCACGGGTGTTGGCCATGTCCAGCAAATCGGCAAAGTCGCGTTCTGCCTCTGCAGTGCGCGCTTGAGCCTTCTGGATGTCCGCCATGCGCTTTTCATGTTCGAGATTAAGGTGGTCAAAATCTTGTTTCAGCTGTTCCGTCCGGGCCAACATGTCGCCATACTGCCGCTCGACGGCTTCGGAAAGGGAAGACGCCTCGTGCTTTTCCAGCTCGCGTTTCTCGCGTTCCTCCTGCCACTGAACGATCTCTTCTTTGGCTTTGCTGAGTTGACCTTTTAAATCCTCAAGCTGCTCTTCGAGTTTCTTGTTCTGTCCACGCAGGGCCTCCAGCTTTTTGTCGGCGGCACGCAGATCCTTGTCCGCATTGCGCTTCAAGGTTTCGCAGAGCGTCTCTAGTTCGGCGATACGTGCGGTCTGCGCATCGCGTTCCTGGGTCAATTGATTGACAGTCCGTGTGTTGTTGGTCTCGGGCTTCTCGCGGCGGTCACGTTCGGTGAGTTGAAGTTCCAGTTCCTGAATACGCTGGTTGAGCGCCTTCTGTGTGGCAGGGTTTGCGATCTCGCCACCGGGCTTCGCCTTGATTTCAGCGGACTCGGCAAGATCTACCTCCTCGGCGGAAAGAATGTGCGCCTGTTCGCTGACCTTGCCGCTCTTGACCAACGCTTCGGCGGCAGCACGGTGGAGGGGGCCACGCAGTTCACCGTCACCATCATCGACATACCATTGCATGTTGAGAATGGCGAGCGAGACGGCTGGAATCCATTTTTTGCGGTCTGTCGAGACTTCGTGGCCGGGTAATACGCGCCCCTGCTCGGCCCAGACAACAAGCCCCTCTGGCGTGACGGGACCAAATACAGTATCTCCGCTGGTTCGCAGGAACCATTGCTCCTCTTGGTTTTGCGGCTGTTGTGCCATGTGTCAATCTCCGTTATTATTTTCGCTTAAAGATGTTGTTCATGCCTTGGGCCCCCAAGCGCTCCAGTTCACGACGTGCTTGCTGTTCAATGTCGGCCATGGAGAGGCCCGCTCCTGTTGCATGTGTTGAGCCTGTATTTCCAGCTGGGGGCGGTGGTGGTGGCTTCGCGGGTTCCGGCTCTGGGTGTGGCTTCTTATGGGGCCGCTCCGGCGGGAGCACCTCCACGTGTTCTGCCTTGATGTAGGTACGTTCCACGACAGGTTGGTTTACCGCTTTCATATACCGCTCAAGCGTAGCCTTTAGTTCCGCTTCCACGTGCTGCTGTGACGCATGGAATTCGCGCACGATGTACTCGATGGCGATGCGCTGTGAATCGCCTGTTGCACGCATCATTTGCTCGCGTCCGTGTGTCAAGACTGTGTTTGTCCGCTCGAACATCTGGTCGTGGCTGGCGGCCAGCTCTGAGCCTATCTTCTTGAAAAGGTCTTCGCGCCCCTTCGCCAACAGAGCCGCTACTGCACTCACAACCGCATCTGCGGTTTGTGTGCGAGAGGTGTTGATCAGCGCGCCGAAGCGTTCGAGCTCTTGGTGGTGTTGCGTCAGGTGAGCCGTGATGGGCGCGGTCGCTTGTGTGACGATTTGCGTGGTCTGTGAAGCCGCGTCTTGCTGGGAAGCCAGCAGAGCACTGTTCAAGAGCATGCGCATCTGCTCCTGCGTCTGTTTAAGAGCGGCATCCATGTGTTGCGTAATCTGATTAACGATGAGCGACTGGGCTTGGGTCATCGCGTCGAGTCGCTCGTGTGTGGCGGACGCCGTGGTGCGCATCTGCTCCTGCGTCTGTTTAAGAGCGGCATCCATGTGTTGCGTAATCTG
>JBAXOG010000039.1:0-32924 GCA_037133395.1 bacterium
TTCAACCAACATCAGGAAGGCTATATGATTTTTTCGACAAACCGTGAAGAGCCCTATTTATTAATACGAACCGAGATCTTCCTTAACCGCTTCTTTTAACTTAGCGATCCACGCATCCACCAGCTTGGTCTCACGCGCTTCTACCAGCAGACGGATCTTCGACTCTGTCCCGGAATAACGTACGATCACTCGCCCACGCCCTTTGAGATCCTCTTCACATAACCGAATGGCTTCCGCCAAATGAGGTGCAGAATCAATAGGTTTCTTCTCCTTAACCTTCACGCTCACCAACGTCTGCGGATATTCATCCATACAATCCGAAAACTGTGCGAGCGTCTTCCCCTCTTCCTTCAGCACACGCAAGACCTGCAATGCGCTCAGAATACCATCGCCCGTCGTTGCATAGTCATGAAAAATCAAGTGTCCCGATTTTTCCCCACCCAAGTTAAATCCGTTTTTGCGCATGGTGTCGATTACATATCGATCGCCCACATCTGTCACCTCCACATGGATGCCCTGTTTGCGCATGGCATCATGAAGTCCAAGATTGCTCATGCTGGTGACCACCACGGTATCCTTTACTAATCGACCACGTTTTTTATAAGCAATCGCACAAGCGGCAAGGATACGATCCCCGTCAATGATAGCCCCATTTTCATCCGCAAAAATGACGCGGTCCGCATCGCCATCCAGTGCAATACCGATATCCGCACCGGATTCCTTTACCATCCTTGAAATAACTTCCGGATGCATAGCGCCACATTGTTCATTGATGTTAAGTCCGTCCGGCGAGATCCCCGTCTTGATCACCTTTGCACCCAGCTCGCGAAAAATCCAAGGGGCCAAATTATAGGCAGCGCCATTCGCGCAATCAAGAACCACTTTACAACCACTGAGATTCATGTTGTTAATGGTACTCTTCGTAAATTCAATGTAGCGACCACGCGCATCCTCCATACGATGCGCTTTCCCCAATTGGTCGCTACGGATATCATCGGTACTTAAATCCGTATGCAAAATTAATTCCGTCAGCGTCTCTTCATCTTCATCCGCCAACTTGTATCCCTTCGGACAGAACAACTTAATGCCATTGTCATCAAATGGATTGTGAGAGGCAGTCAGCATGACCCCGGCATCTGCAGCGAGCGACTTTGTTAAATGCGCTACTGCAGGTGTTGGAACCGGTCCAACCAAATAGACATCGCAACCTGTCGAAACCAGCCCGCTTGTAATCGCGGTTTCGAGCATATACCCCGAGAGACGCGTGTCCTTTCCAATCACGACACGCGTACTGTCATGTCCATGTGCTTTAAGTTGCTTGCCCAAGGCCTTGCCTAACTTCAACGCAAGTTCTGCATTGACGGGATAGCGGTTGGCTTGTCCACGAATGCCATCGGTTCCAAATAATTTTGTCATCTTAAATACATCCCTTTCGTTGAGAACTTTATTCGACCGTCACACTTTTCGCCAAGTTCCGGGGTTGATCAATTTCACAACCACGCGCACGGGCAACATAATATGCAAATAATTGAAGCGCGACCGCTGTAATGACGGGGGCCGTATACTGGCTCGTCCGAGGAATACGGATAACATCATTACACACCTCTTCGGCCTCATGATCGCCTTCCGTCACGATGCCAATCACAGGAGCCTTACGCGCACGGCACTCCTGCACATTGCCTAACGTTTTTTCCTTCCCAGGAAGATCGTTCAAAAGCGCAATGACGGGAAAATGTTCATCCAGCAAGGCAATCGGTCCATGTTTCAATTCCGCGGCCTGATAACCCTCCGCATGAATATAGCTAATTTCTTTCAGTTTAAGCGCACCTTCCAAGGCCGTCGGATATAATATTCCACGACCAATAAAAAACGCATTCGAAACGGATGCATATTTTGAGGCAATCACTTCAATCGCATGGCTCTGCGCCAATACTTTCTCAATCATGGAGGGAATAGCCGTGATTTCCTGACACAGCCACAGTCCATCTTCACGGGATAACCGCCGACAGCGCCCCAGCTTAAGTGCCAACATCAGCAAAACCGTGACCTGAGCCGTAAACGCCTTAGTGGATGCAACACCGATTTCTGGACCTGCATGAAGGTATACACCCCTCCCCGCTTCACGGGCAATCGTAGAACCCACCACGTTGCACAGCCCAGCCACAAGCGCACCTTTCTGGATGCTTTCACGCACCGCAGCCAGCGTATCTGCGGTCTCGCCAGACTGGCTGATCGCTACGACAAGTTCGTTCGGCCCAAGAATTGGATTACAGTAGCGAAACTCAGCAGCCTGCTCTGGATCGGTCGGCAGAGTCGCAAGAGCCTCAAAAAGATATTTACCCACCATGCCTGCATGAAGGGAAGTTCCACACGCAACGATAATCAACCGTTGGACAGTAGCCAACTCACGAGGCGTCATATTTAAACCCGAGAGGATCGCTGTACCCAGTGCCATATCCAGTCGTCCGCGTATCGCATTCTGCAAGGCCATGGGCTGTTCAAATATTTCTTTCAGCATGAAATGCTCAAAGCCACCCTTTTCCGCTGCTCCAATCTCCCATTCAATCGTTGCCACAGGACGATGAACGGTTGCATTATCCAACGTGAATATTTGCGGTCCGGCCAGAGTAACCAATGCGATATCCCCATCCTGAAGATAAATAACCTGACGCGTATGTGAAACAATAGCCGAAACATCACTCGCCACAATCGTCTCATTTTCTCCGACGCCAATCACCAGCGGACTTCCCTTGCGTGCAACAACAATCTGATCTGGATGGTGGACCGAAATAACAGCAATTCCATACGTGCCTTCCACCTTTTTAAGCGCTTGAGAAACAGCGGCAAGTAAATCGCCTTTATAATAGGCCCCAATCAAATGCGCAAGTGCTTCCGTATCCGTTTGAGAAGAAAAAACACAGCCATGGGACTCCATTTGTTTTCGAATGGACGCATAATTTTCGATGATTCCATTATGAACTAATGCAATTTCCCCTGAACAAGCCGTATGGGGATGGGCGTTCTCCTCTGTCGGCAAGCCATGTGTTGCCCAACGTGTATGAGCAATACCTAAGTGCGCATTCTCACGTTCAGTAGCATCGGTTGTTTCAATCAACTTTTTCTCCAACAAAGCTACTTTGCCGGCCTGCTTGATCACCCGTATAGCCCCAGACGCTGTAAAAAATGCAAGCCCCGCAGAATCATAGCCCCGATACTCTAAACGATGAAGTCCATTAATCAAAAGTTCCGTTGCCGGACGTTTACCCACATATCCAACGATTCCACACATTGATAAACCCTCCTTAGTAGCTCAACACATCGTAACCCCCTACCACCAACACAGCCTTCATAAGAGATGGACGATACGTGTTTAGATGCTTAAACGATAACAAAAAAAGACCCCGACTGCAAGCCTCTGGGGCAGGTGTTTTTTATCTGTTTTGAGAATGCCCGTTTTAAAAATTAATTCATTTATCAGAGGAGGCATCCATTCCGGATTATTTCTTCTTGGTCGTTTTTTTAAACGAATCGGCTTTACGCATGACAACACGATACTGCGTCGCATAGAAGTTTCCCGCAGGGAGAAGGTGATTAGTGGCAAAGGCCTGCATCATTTGATCTGCGGGCGTGATGGGCTTACGGACTGTTTTCCCATGAAGAATCGCCTCGGCAAAGAGACTGACAGCTGTGGGCTTTATCGTTCGTTCGTCTTTCGCCTTAAAGGTGACATTTACCTCACTGTTCGTCGGACCTATAACATTATCACTCATAACAAAATCATCACAAACTATTTTAACTTCATTCGTAAAGCCTTCTTTGCGATCAATCACGAACTTGACACGTGCAGAACTTCCAACGGGAATATTCACAAACGAGACTGTTGAGTAAATTGCAAAATCAGGCATGGGCGGGCCGATGCGCAGCCAATAACGATAATCCGCGCCATGGCCTTGAGTGCGGTCAGTCAGGACAAGCCGATATTCGCCATCCTTCGGTAACGTCATCGACAGATACGGGTCAACATGCTGAATATATTCTCCCACATTGATCGCTTCTTTGTTGTCATCGGCCTCCGCAATCTTTACATTCGCATCATCATACAGTTTGATAAGCCCATCCAACGGAGAATTATTACGACGCGCAATTACCGCAATCACGAGCGCCTGCCCCTTGCGCCCTTTAAAGCGTAGGGTGTCGTACTGGTTCTTGTTTGCAATGACACCCGTCACACATTGAGGCTGTGCGATATCAAGTGAATTCCGCTTCAAATCAGCGTACTTCATCTGAGGAATATTTGGCACGGGATTGGGATATTCCTTAAGCGCAGGTTCACCCTGATCTACGACAACTTCATAAACAAAATCCTCGCGTCCTCGGTAGAGATTATCCCTTACTTCTAAAGTATATTCGCCTGCAACAACTGGTTTATAGAAAAGAATCGGGTCTGGATAAAAATAAACATCATCCACAAAGGCGACCTCCTTTTTGTCTGAATCAAGGAGACGCAGAATAAGCTGACAATGCCCCGGGACCGCATCCCCAATGAAAGGCAACAAGGAACGCGCTAATGCGGTAAAACGGTAGGATATATTTTTCTCAAGTTTAAACTTATAAACATCCACTTCTCCTGGCATCAACTGACCGTCCACAGCCACGGGGATGGTGTCAATCGTCGGCAATGGTGGTTGCGGGCGCGAGGGCGAAACATAGCGAGGTTCACACTGATGAGGCATCTTGCTGACATAAAATTTTCGGGGAACAGAAACTCCCGATACACTGTTCCACAAACGCAATTCACGCAATCCAGGAGGTGCGTCTGCTGCAATATCCACAGTGACAATCGCCATCTGACGAATAGAGGGAGCACTTTGAAGTGCATTACGTCTTGCCAGCAAGTCGCGAAGCACAAGATTACGTTGCAGGTCATTCAACTTATCCAAGGTTTCCCACCAAGGATTTTCCCGCCACTCATCCAGATGCTCTTGTAGCGTCGGCATTGGAGGACGTTCCATTTTACCATCAGCAATATTTTCAAGCCAACTTAAAATCCATCGGTGTTGAACCGATGAAGGATTAGGAAAGTTCGGCACCACAATAATATCTCGTACGGTAACGCCCTCTCCAGAAACATGCCCAAAGTCATTTTTAGAGATAATTCCGCTTCCCCCTACCAACAATTGTAACGTCGTCCCCTGCTGGCCCCCTGCAGGATAAACATATCCAATATAGGGGGCCGCATGGAGCATGACAGCACAGGTCATGCATACAGCCAATGGATAAGATAGTTTCATTTCAAATTCTCCCGTCAAGACATTTACAAAACGTTACGGTCACTTTACAGCCACCTTTACATGCTTATTCTTATACAGCTCACGCAAGCGACCTTCTTTGCTTTCCGGAGGCAAAATAGTACACTCAACATTCATGGGATTCGGCAACTTGCCATCTGGATCGATACCGCACAACTCATAAATACTACCCAACAAGTCTTGAGGCGCGACAGGACGTTTGATCACGTTACTGGCTGTTTCATCCGACTCACCTACGACACGTCCGCCCGCGAAACCTCCACCCGCAACCAAGGCACAGAAACAGTTACAAAAATGATTGCGTCCGCCCATCCAGGGCGCATCCTGTTGAATCTTGGGTGTGCGGCCGAATTCGCCAGTCCACCAGACAATCGTCTTGTCCAGCAACTGCTTCTCATTCAAATCCGCAAGCAACGCGGCGACCGCCTGATCCATTTCTGCGGTCCGTTGGCGCATGACCTCAAAATGTCGCTTGTGCGAATCCCAGCCTTGCGCATTAATCGTAATGTATGGAACTCCTTGTTCCACCAGGCGACGTGCCACCAAGCAAGACTGTCCAACTTGTGTACGCCCATACTTGTCACGCATCTCTGCGGATTCCAAATTAAGGTCAAAAGCCTTTGCAGCATCTCCAAATACAACACGACGGGCACCTGCTCCTGCCGTTTTGAAATCTTTGAAAGCTGCATTTTCAGAAGCCACCTGACCCAAGGTATCCAGCGCATCCATTTGAACGAAACGATTCTTCATTTCATCAGGCGTTAGATCTCCAGCCGGCACAATACCATCCACAATAAAACGCGGTTGTATCGGATTCCCTCCTGTGACCAAGGGTGCATACTGTTCGCTTAAAAACCCGATCTCAGAAAAACGACCTTTCGGCACTGTGAGGATCACATACGGAGGGATATCCCCTTGGTAATTCTTGGATTTAAACATCGCCAATACCGCACCAATCGCAGGATAGACACGTCCGCCACCCGGCTCGCGTCCTGTTTGCATCAAATAGGTTGCCGTCTCATGGCCATTATGAGTATGCGTCATCGAACGAATCAGTGAATATTTATCAGCCTGCTGCGCAAGCTTGGGAAGCATCTCGCTGATTTCAATTCCTTCAACATTCGTGGGAATCGCCTTCAAATTATTGTTGTAATCGGTCGGCGCTTTGGGTTTTGGATCAAATGTTTCCAGCTGGGACGGACCACCCCAGACCCAGATTTCAATCACCGACTTTGCCGTTTGTGCACGTACAGAAACGACAACGCAACTGAAGAGTGCAAAAATTAGAGCTGTTGTTTTCATAATGACATACCTTCCCGATTAGTGAATATACAGAAATTCTTTTGAGTTAAGCAACTGCCAGCCAACATCCTGATAAATACGCCAGCGATTCTTCCCTTCAACCTTGAGGCTGGCTTCCATAATCCGTTTCTTTTCAGTAGCCATCGCGGGACGTGAATAGAACATCCAATACACACGTTCCACCTGCTGCTCCGCCTTCAGCTTCTTCAACGAACCGATCTTGGCAATGGTAGAAACTCGGCGATACAGATCGCCTGAATTATACAGAAAGAGCATCTGCTTTGCATTGATGGCATTATTGCGTTCCGTCAAGAGACCGGTGTCCCGAGCCGGTCGTCCAAAAAGAATAAGGAACTGACTATTAATCGAGCCATCGGCTAACGTCACGGTACGATTCTTTGACGGAATATAGGTGAATGGCTCAGGAATGACGCTGGAGTAATCAAAGGAAGTACCCGAGATATCGCGGATGGCATCTTCCAAAACCTCAGCATCCATACGACGAACGGGATACGTGGCATACACCCGCTTGCTCTCAGCATCGTTACCGCCCACCGAAGAGGCTCGCATCAGGACCGACGACGCGACTGTACGGCACAAAGCTTTAAAATCGTATTTTGAAGCGACAAAACCAGTTGCCAATTCGGTAACCAATTTTTCATTAGTACACGTAGAGTTCACATCATCTGGATCTGCGTACAGTCCCTCACCGTACATCCAGTACCAAACTCGGTTGACGGTGGCTCTTGCAAAGGTGTCACATGATGACGACGTCAGGTAGTCCGCAAAGAGACTGCGCGCATCCGTTGTTTCATCCGCAGTTTTCTTTTTAAAGTTTGGCAACACCAACGTGCGTTTCGCTTCAAGTGGCTTCCAATATACAATTTCTTCTTTCCACTCCTGCGTACCGCTATAGGTGACACCCTTAAAAAAGGCGGCCATGTTTGTTTGAGCCTGAGGTGTCAACTTGTCTACGCGAATGCCCATAAAAGTCTGACCCACTGCTCGGGCAATACCCTCTGGATTACGTTCTGCCATAGCCCGGTAGAAATTGACTTCCATAACACGAAAGTTACTGCCAGATGAGGTCAACAACGCGCGTACAAAGTCATCGTAGGGTTCGTTTTTTTCAAGAAATGTATGAATACGGCGCTGATACCCATAGACAGCATTCGGCCACAAGTTAATAGGGAACTCCGACTTCACACGAAGCGCATCACACCATTTCATCGTCCAATAGTCAAAGAAGCTTTCACTACCCAGTAACCTGTCGATCACCTTCTTATATTTATCCGGTGCAGTGTCTTCAACAAAATCCCTTGCTTCCTCCACGGTCGGAAGACGTCCCCCTAAGGAAAGATAAATGCGCCGCACAAAGACATTATCGGATGCCACATACGGCGGTACACACCCCTTAGCTTTCCACGCTGACAAAAGCGCATAATCTGCACGTGAGACGATCTCAACCTTGTTAGAGCCTTCAAAAGGAAAAACAGCGTCACGCGCTATTGCAACACCTACTACCCAACAACAAACCATGTATAAAATAAAGCGCATGCTCGTCCTCCACTATTCTTATGTGAAAATAAACGATACACACGCTATAATATTGCCAAACTTATGTCAGAAACGTCAACTTGCACAATTCATCTGCTCGGATGACCTCGACATAATATTCGCCATTTCGTTCGAAAAGGCCATGGACGGAATCCGCCCCCTCCTTCTCCGCCACCAAACGAACAATCTCAATCATAGGACGCGTAATCTTAAGACCGGGCAGAAAGAGCGGGATGCCGGGTGGATACGGAACCAGAAACTGGCTACTGATACGGCCTTCTGTCTCCTGGAGTTTTATCAGTTCGCCATCGCATAACGCCGCATCACGCGGGATAACGACCGTCTGCCCCTTCACCGCATCCACCACACTCGTTTCAAAGGCGTCTTTTTCAGGTCGTCCGATGGCCTCTTTCATTTGCAAAATGGCTCGATAAAGATATTCAAAATGGGTTTCTAAAGTCCCCATGGACACCAAAAAGAGAATGGTTACCGGTGTAGACTTTTCCCATTGGATACGTAACTTACGCAACAATTCTTTAAACGCACTGCATCCCTCAGCACTTCTGAAAGAAACTGTCAATTTCAATGGATCATGCAAATACCCTGACCGCTCATACTGGTCAGCCTGCTCCTCACCCACCACCTCCCTCAAACCGACAAAACATTCCGATTCGGACAGCCCACAGTCATGCGTGACACGTTCCTTGAAGCGTTTAATCCACCGTAACCGTTCCTCAATCAAGCGCATTCCTTCAAGCCTCATCTGAACCCCAGCGCAGTCAAGCGTTGCCATCATAGGATAATGCGGTGAAGTCGAATGCCAATACCTAAGGACTTCGTGCAAGTCATGTGAAAACTTCGAATACGATCCATGCCCATTAAGGGCAAAACGCGCACGTAGCCACTGCCAATCCGCTGATTCGGTTTCAAAAAGCTGCTTGAACCGGAAGGAGACATGAATCATGGATGCCTGGCTAAAGGCAGCCATCGTCTTATGCGTCGAGTGAACCGCAAAATGCGCACTGGATGTCTCATGAATAGCATTGTAACGCACGCGCTGTCCGTCTGCCGTCACCCACGTGTAATACGGATGGAAACTAAGATACGGCGCCCACGCCTCATCCGCATAGAAAAGCATGCCATTGCGTTCACACAAACGGGCAATTTCCCAGACTGGATAAAGAATTCCTTCATACGTACACGTCGTCAAAATAACCATACGCGGCTTCTTTTCTTCGGGATACTCCGCATTGACCGCCTGACTAATGTCCTGCATGGATATTGGGCCCCACACCCCCAGACGCGCATTAAAACAAGCTGGAAGATAAATCGGGATCGCACCAGACATCACCACCGCATGGTGAACGGACTTATGACAGTTGCGATCCAGCAATACACATTCACCTGGTCGTAATAACGTCATCAACATGGCCTTATTTGCAGCCGATGAGCCATTAGTGATATAACAACTTTGTGCAGCTCCAAAAATTTCCGCCGTCAACCGTTGCGCATCCGCCAAAGGGGTATGAGATTCCGGCTTTGACAAATCGCCTAAACAATGAACAGACGAACTCAGATCACACCTGAAGCTCATACTGCCAAATTCACAACGAAACCCTTGCAGAAAAGGGGAATTCGTGAATGCATGACCCGAATTATGCCCAGGGGTATGCCAAGAAGAACCAGCCTCCTTAATCACATAATTTCGGAGCTGATGCCAGAAACGCGGTTCCCATAACGATCTGAACAAGTGCAAAAGCCGCTGTTCATGCAACGCCATATTTTCAAAGAGCCCATAAGGCTTGAACGTCCATCGCTTAGAGGGGGGCGGAAACTTGGCCTCCTGCGTTGTCATCAAGACCACCTTGGGCTGTACCGGAAAATAGGTGTTAAGCCACCGATGCAGAAAAATACCTTCTGCGCAAAGATGATGCAAAAAAACCCGTTCACCCGTCTCCGACTCAAAGCAATCGTCCAAAAGAAACATCATGCAATTCTTCGCATCATCCGTCAATTGACCATTTGCACTATCGCCATCGACGAACATCACTTGAGCCAATGCCTCCGCACTGGTCACTGGCACAATACGTATTAACGGCCAGTCAATCGGTTCTTCCGAGGGGAATGTCGCGTCACAAAATGTTCTAAAAAAATCAGAGAAATTATTGGATTTGGTCTGCAGCATCGACGCCTCTTGTAACTTACTCTGCAGATGGACGATTGTTAATTCATTCATAAATTGCCTACGCTTGGCCACCTTTCCTCACTTTAACTCCCTCTATCACCTTTGAAAGTTTTATAATAGCAAATGCTCCGAATTTTGTCGTGAATAAAAACTATCCTTTTCTTCGTCATTTTTCTATGTACTCTCTTGCCTGCGTTTTGCTATAGTATCGGCCTTTCACAGTATCAAAGGATCTTTAACAATGGAAAATGCACCTACTTACGCAGATGTTGAGACTCTTTTTTTTAATTTAATCGCTAAGCGTCCGTTGCCTGTTGCCACGATGCTACCGCTGATTCACTCTTCCGCTGTCTTGGAAGACGGAAAGAAAGCCGATGAGTGGACAACCTTGCTGATGCAGGAACTGACAGAAGCAGCGGACTTTCAAGGACTTTACATGGTCATCAAAGACTGCGCACAATCATTAACTGCACAGTTGAAGCTAACGGGTATTCGTGACATTTTAAAGAAAGCCGCGATTAAAGATCGCTTGGCGACCGCACTCATTGATACAGCGGCCTTTGGGACTGTGCCTCTTGACGAATCATTCCGCAGGCTGGATCTTCTCCTTGCTCTGGTCCCTGGCACACTGGTCATTGACGCGAACTGGGGAGTAGGCATTGTCAAGCGACTTGACGATTTTTACAAGCGTATCACGATTGATTTTGTTGGCAAACCCAGTCATACACTGACCTTTGAAACTGCCTATACTAGCCTTGTTCGTGCACCGCATGACCATTTATTGACCTTACGCCACAACGATCCAGAAGGCTTAAAACAAATGGCTGTTCAAAAACAAGGCGAACTCGTACGTCTTGCGCTTCGTAGCTTTGGTAACATGACCATTGTCAAACTTGAGGACGTACTTGTGAAAAACGGGTTTGTCGCTCAGGAAAACTGGAAAGCCTTCTGGGAAACAGCGCGTAAAGCATTGAAATCAAATCCCCTCGTCATTATTCCTCAAAAGCGCACGGAATTGATCGAGCTACGCACGGAGGTTGAGTCTTTTGGAGATTCTTGGTTCACGCGTGTAGCTGCGATGAAAGATCCCGTAAAAATTCTCGAAGCCCTATCTGAATTTGAAGAAACAAATGATCTTTCAGGGCTCGACGACATCAAGCGTGGCATTCTCGAAGACCGACTTGCCTTTTCTATCAAGGGTGCGCACAACACGGATCCAGCACTCTATGCGCGGCTAGCCGTTACAATCAACCGTCTTGGTTTTCTGAATCCACCGATTGTTCAGTTGCGGCAGCATTTGTGGGAAAACGACCGTTATATTACCGCCTCGGAAACACTTTGTGTCCGCGATGTCAATGCCATGACGCAGTTCCTTCTTGTCGAAGGAACCACAGCGAACATTAAATTTTTAGATTCCCTGGCGATCATGCCGTTCAACCTGCTAAATGATGTACTCATAACGCTCAAGGAAACTCCAGAGGCTTCTTCCGCCTGTACGAACCTTTTAAGTCAATCGAAAATTTCTCCGACACTGATCAACTGGGTTTTGCGTTTCCGTGAAACCATCCCCACGTGGACACTCCCTCCCATCATCGACTTGCTGGGTCAGGCCATCAGCATCATCGAAAGCAAGTTGTCGGGCGAAGCGCTTCGCATGCAAAACAACATCAAGCAATACATCGAATCAAAATTGGATGATATCTTTGAGAAAGAACTTTCATTAACACAGCGCCAATACCTGTTTGAACGCATCCAGGCATCCTCTGCTTGGGATTCAACTACGCATCGCACCTTGCTGGGACGTATGCTCAAAATCGAGCCGTCTCTTGCGGATCGTAAGAAAATCGTCCAACAGCAGCCTCAAACTTCCCTCCGTCAATCCTCCTGGCGCTCCATCAGCGGTAAACAAGCTCTTTACAAGCGTCTCATAGAAGTAGATCTCCCGAAAAATAGTAATGACATCGCTGTTGCACGTAGTTACGGTGACCTTCGTGAAAATTTTGAATATCAGGCAGCAAAAGATTATCAGCGCCAATTACTCCAACGTCAGTCGGAACTCCAGCTTGAACTCAAGCAAGTCAAAGGCACTGACTTTTCAGGTTTCCCGTATGACAAAGCCGGACAAGGTACAACTGTCGTCATTCGTACCGTCGAAGGGGAGGAACGCACCTACACTATCCTCGGCGAATGGGATCGAGACGAAGAACTGAACATCATTTCCTGTCGGACGCGTATGGCACAAGCACTCGAAGGAAAACGCGCGGGCGAAACCACAACCATCCCTGTGCTCGGCGGCGAAGCTCAAGCAACGGTTATTGCTGTAAACTCATTCAGCGACATTATCCGTCAGTGGATTAACACTCCACCTGAAGAACTTTAAACGCGATAACTCACACAAAAATCAAAAACAACGTTGATTTTACTCAATAAGTGTGTATTCTATTAAGCAATTCAAGTAACCAAGGTTAAAAAAAATGGCTAAACAAACAAAGAAGACAGCTCGAAAAACGCCCGAACCGAAGAAGGTTACAAAGCGTGTTGTTAAAGCAACCCCTAAAAAAGTTGCGCCTGTAAAAAAATCTCCAGCAAAAAAAACACCCAGCAAGCCTGTAACCGTCGTCAAACCAAGAGCCTCTAAAATATCCGCTAAACCATCTCCTAAAACGAATGACGGCGTAAAGGTTCTTGCCTCGCGCATCGTTACAAAAAATCGTTTCAGCAAAGATGATCTCAAGAGTTTTCAACGTGAACTTTTAACCACACGTGACCGCATAACCAGCCAATCAGGCGCCATGAAATCTGCCGCGCTCCAGCGTACAGATGAGGTCAACTTGGAGGAAGAAGGCACGGATGCGTTCATGCGCCTGCAGACGCTTGAACAAGTTGGCACACAACAAGGCGTTGTCATCAAAATTAACGAGGCGTTAGATGCCATCAGCAAAGGTACGTATGGTGTATGCGACAGTTGCAATGATCTGATCAGCAAAGCGCGTCTTACCGTTTTGCCGTTTGCACGTACGTGTATTAAGTGTCAGCAGGAAATGGAGCAAGCTGAGCGCTATGGAAGACGCCGCTAAACGTTCATCGACGTTACGTGTCTTTTGGCTGTGGATGGGCTGCATCATTGCGCTTGATCAAATCACGAAGCTCTTGGCAATTGCCTATTTAAAGCATTCACTTCCCTGGATTGTCATACCTGAATTTTTCAATCTGTGTTACGTTGAGAATCGAGGCGCAGCGTGGGGGGTGTTGGCGGGCAGCCAAATTTTTCTAATCATGTTTTCACTGATTACGCTTAGCTTCCTGTTTTGGAAACGCACACGACTCTTTGGCTCTTTACAGGGTGGCAGCTTCATTTTCACCCTGCTCATTGCCGGCATTATCGGTAACTTGATAGATCGCATCCGAGTCGGCTACGTTATCGATTTTTTGGATTTTTATTGGAAACAATCTCACTTCCCAGCTTTTAACATTGCCGATTCTGCTATCTGCGTGGCAACCGTTATTTTAATTATTTCTCAGTGGATTCATGATCGACGAAATGCCGGGTCATCAGACGCAAAAGCGTCTGAGGCATGTTCGCAATAAGAATTCTATGGGTTCAATAATGCCAGTTTCATGATGGGCATGTATTCAAAAATTCCATTCATGTCATTTTCAACTACAACAGCTTATATTCTTGCTGGCGCCACGGCCACAGGCAAAACTTCGACCGCGCAAATCCTTGCTGAACAAATGGGGTGTGGAATCCTTTCTGCCGACGCCATGCTTGTCTATAAGGGCATGGACATTGGAACTGCCAAGCCCACAGTCGCAGAACGCGGTCATGTTCTCTACACGGGTATTGATCTCGTCTCTCCCAGCGAACCCTTTAGCACCGGCCGCTGGATTGAATCGGCCGCCGATACCCTTAAGCTTTCTGTAGCCTCTGGCACCCCTGCAGGGCCAGTCCCCCCAAAAGCATCGTTAATCGTCGTGGGCGGTACCGGCCTCTACATCAAGGCTTTGACAGATGGCATGCACAGCGCAGTCGCACATCCCGACGTGCGTTCAAAATGGCAGACAGTTTTTGAACAGTCGGGTATTAACGGTCTCCAGATCGCGATTCAACAGCGCGCGCCTGAAGGGCTCAAATTCCTTACAGACCTCTCCAATCCACGCCGCTTGCTACGCGCCCTTGAACAACTTGAAACCCAAGGAACTCTTCCAGACCAGTGGAAAAAAAATGACGCTTCAAAAGCCCCCGTCGTTGTTCTGTCGCTGCCACGCGAGCAACTCCATCGCCGCATCATCCAGCGCGTTGACCAAATGTTCCGTGACGGATTCATTGAGGAAGTTCGCGCGCTCCGGAACGTCTACCCGACATGGTCTGCGACCGCTGCAAAAGCCATTGGCTATGAAGAGGTCTGCGCCTTGCTCGACAACACGCTAACGCAGGAAGCCGCTCGTGAAAAAATGATTATCCGCACACGTCAATTGGCTAAACGTCAAGAAACCTGGTTCCGCCATCAGACACAGGCACAGTGGCTCACCATAACCGAACACGACACACCGTTCGCCATTGCAGAACGCGTACTTTATCTTTGGAGGCACCATGGACCTACAACCATCCAAATCCCTAGATAATCAAGCAATCTATCCAAGCTTGACGCCCCGCATGTTAGATCTGCCCAAAGAAATGATGCCACGCGAGGCTTTTGAACGACTCGGAGCAAAAAATACTTCGGAAGAGATGCTCATCGCTATTCTCTTGCGTTCAGGGCTCCCAGGGCAAAATGTATCCGCACTTGCGCGTTCAGTCCTTCAGCACTTTGGAGGTCTTAATAAGCTCGCGGAGGCAGACTACGACGAATTTCGCTCTGCAAATATAAAGGGGTTAGGGAAGGTCAAGTGCATGGAACTCGCCGCTGCTTTAGAACTAGGTCGACGAGCCTCCATCGCAGCAGGCTCGCCCGAGCCAAGTATCATCAAAGAACCCAAAGCCGTCTGCAGGGTCATTGCCCCCCTTCTGCACAATCAACGGCAGGAGATTATCTGGGTCATCTTGCTCGACACCAAAAGTCGAATGATTGGACGCCCCGTTGAAACCACCCGAGGATTGCTAGATTCCAGCCCCACACATCCCCGTGAAGTCTTTAAAAAAGCAATCCGTTGCAATGCCGCCGCCATTGTCATTGTCCACAACCATCCCTCTGGAGACCCGACCCCCTCTCGGGAAGACATCGAGGCAACCCGTCGACTCGTCGAGTCCGCCCGCATCATCGGCATCCCCGTCTTCGATCATGTCATTATTGGTGCTGCTTCCGCAACATCCATGGATGTGAACTACATTAGCCTCCGCGAACAAAACCTTGTTTCTTTCACCTCGTCACTAAAATGAACCTATTCAATATTACATTAATGCGCAAAAATAATTTTTAAAAAAATATATCAACATTCTGTATCATCCTGTATACTAAAAATTTGTTTACGTTATTGAAGGTTTGAAAGGAAATAAGTGAATATGGATGAATTTACAGGTTTTGATAATGAAAAATATTTGGAAGAGCAAACGGTAGCGATCCTAAAACGGGCTGAGCAGAACGGAAACAAGCTATTTCTTGAATTTGGCGGAAAGATGATGCAAGACATGCATGCGGCTCGCGTGCTACCGGGTTACGACCCCAATGTCAAACTACGCTTATTGCAGAAGCTGAAAGATACCGCTGAAATTCTATTATGCATTTACGCCGGCGACATCGAACGTAAAAAGATGCGAGCTGACTTTGGCATTTCTTATGATGTGGACGCCATGAAGCTTATCGATGGCCTGCGCAGTTGGGGACTTGTGGTCAATGCGGTTGTCATTACGCGTTTTGCTGGACAACATGCGGCAAAACAATTCCGGGCACGGCTTGAAAAGCGTGGCATCAAAGTATACTATCACTATGTTACACAAGGCTATCCAACCGATGTTGAAACCATTGTGAGCGATGAGGGCTATGGCGCCAATGATTTTGTCCCTACGACGCGTCCAATCGTCGTCGTCACAGGACCGGGGCCTGGAAGCGGTAAGTTGGGAACCTGTCTATCACAGCTCTATCACGAACGTCGGGCAGGACGGATCGCAGGATATGCCAAGTTCGAAACATTCCCAATTTGGAACCTCCCCTTGTCACATCCAGTCAATGTGGCGTATGAAGCCGCTACCGCTGACTTGCGAGATTGCAACCTCGTCGATCCCTACCATCTTCAAGCGTACAACGAGATTTGTATCAATTACAACCGTGACGTTGATGCATTTCCCTTATTGCGGGCCATCTGGGAGAAGATGACCCAAGAGGCTTGCCCCTATAAGTCGCCAACAGACATGGGGGTCAATCGTGCCGGATTTGGCATTATCAATGATGCCATTGTCTGTGAAGCGTCAAAACAGGAAATCATACGACGGTATTTCCGTCATCTGTGCGAGCATACATCTGGACAGGTTGAATATGTGACGGTTGACCGTTGCGAAGAAATCATGCTCCGCATGTCCCTTTCGCCTGAAGACCGAGATGTTGTTCATCCGGCGCGTAAGGCAGGTCAGGATGCCATGCAGACGGGTAAAGGCCGGAATGGAGTTTTCTGTGGTGCGGCAATCAAATTACGCGATGGGCGCATCATCGATGGAAAGAATTCCGAGCAGTTTCACGCTGCCGCCAGCATGGTGCTGAACGCCATCAAAGTACTTTCAGGCATTCCTGACCAGATTCACCTTATTGCACCACAAGTTGTACAGTCGATTGTACACATGAAGCACGATATCCTTAAAGGTGATTACACCAGCCTTAACTTGGATGAAGCACTCATTGGTTTAGCCATTAGTTGCGCAACCAATCCAGCAGCGCAAATTGCAATGGAACGTCTGATTGACCTGCGTGACTGTGAAATGCACATGACACACATGGTTACGCCCGGCGATGAAGCCGGGTTACGTCGACTGGGCATTCGATGTACCAGCGACCCCTTCTTTGCTTCATCAGACTTATTTATTGACACATAACCAAAGATTATTTTCAATAGCTGCAATCCGATGCTTGACCGCGAGGGCTTAACTTAGGTACACTAAGAAATTCAATTTAACAGATAAAGCGGTTATTGAACCCCGAGGAGATAAGTAATGAGTGATTCGATTGATAAACAGGTTCAGCGTGGCATGATTGTAGAGCTCGATTTTGCGGTACTGCCTGGCCATCAACTTTTGTTGAAAATCAGCACGGACCTGTTCACCAAAGCAGGACTAACTGTAGACGCAACACTGATGGCGCGCTACATGGGGGGAAAGTCCTTTAGTAATGGGCTAAACGCGCTTGTAGCCAAGCAAGAGAAAACCATTGATGTGCCCGCTCTTATCGCGGAAACAAACATAGCGTTCTCAGCAGCTCTTACACAATCCCTCAAAAACATGCCTGCCGACATCGTCAAGTTTGTGTCGACCATATTGGCAAAGGGCGTGAAGGTCATTATCATTTCACGTGCCGATGTTGAAGCAGTGAAGGCATTATTCCCCAACCCCTCCGAAAACCTTTTATTTCAAACCGATACGTCCAGTGGGTTTGGGTTTTTAGGATGGGATGTGTGGCGTCGTGCGGCACGCAAGAATAACCTGCGCGAGCGTCTGTGCGTAGCCATTGTAGGTAGCGGATTTTCTGTCAAAGGGGCACTCACTTCAAGTATGGGCGCGATGTTCAAAGAAAATCCGTTGACAGCCTATCAAGATTTCAGCGGTGGCGATGTCAGCATTCAGCATTTTAATGATGCGCTTGCACACGATGTGGCAGCCATGTTACGTGTTTAATGCGTGACTGGCTGGCACTCCTATAGATTCCCCGTCGTGATGGTGTACGCCCCGTTTCAATGAAGCGGGGCTTGTTTTTATAAGCAACCCATGAATGAACATCTGACAGGCATACAAACGTTACTTGATGTGATGCGGCGTCTTCGGGCACCAGGGGGTTGTCCATGGGATCGCGAGCAGACCTTGCAATCCCTTAAACCCTGTCTGCTAGAAGAAACGTACGAATTACTCGACGCCATCGATCGAAATGATGTCACCTTACATCGTGAAGAATTAGGCGATGTCCTTTTACAGGTCGTCTTTCAATGTGCCATTCGCGAAGAGGAGAAGCTCTTTTCGTTGAACGATGTCGCCTTAACGCTTGCAGACAAGCTCATCCGACGGCATCCGCATGTTTTTGGCGAAATGCTCGTCTCCTCCACCAGTGATGTATTGAACAACTGGGAAGCCATCAAACAGACAGAAAAAGCCGACAAAAAAACGCACTCAGCGCTGGATGGTGTTCCTCCAACACTCCCCGCCCTGTTGAAAGCGCAACGCGTTCAGGGAAAGGCGGCGCGTGTCGGTTTCGATTGGAAGGATGCTTCAGGTGCCATCGAAAAAATCGAAGAGGAACTTCAGGAACTACGTCATGCAGTGGCTGAGGTATCCCCGTCTGCCATTGAAGATGAAACGGGCGATTTATTGTTCTCCGTTGTCAATTATTGTCGATTCCTACATGTGGATGCTGAGAGTGCGCTTTCCGCGTCCACACAGAAATTTGCACGTCGCTTTCGTGCAGTTGAGCGATTGGCAAAGGAGCGCCATTTAGAGATGAAGTCGTGTACCCTTGCCGAACTTGATATTCTCTGGGACGAAGTCAAACGACAACAGTCGGGTGAAGCATCACCTCCATGAGTGAGACATGTGGAAATTCATCAAATTTCTAGGGTTACTCATCAAGACAGTATTTTGGATATTTATCCTGCTACTCCTTGTAGGGGGGGCATGCCTTTACATCTTAAAACAAGGCGTGCCGGATACGCTCGTTCAATGTCTTGCTGAAAAGCTCTCCTCGGATGATTTGGTGTGCCGTATTGAGCGTGTTAATTTTTCGCTACGCTCGGGCTTAACTGCAAAGAACATCAAATTCTTTCGTAAACGAACAACCACAGAAACCTTGCTTTCCATTGACAAGGTTAATGTTGAATTTGCTGTCTTCACCTTAGCACCCATCAATCAGCGACTCAAGCGCTTGACTGTCAAATCCTTTGACTTCCCCTTGCTCCCTCCTCGAAAACCGAAGCAACCCAACACCCCACGTGACCCCTTTCCAGATATCATCCTGCCTGATGTTTCACCTTTTGAACTTGTACTCGAAACACCCAATATCCTTGGAATCCGTGCTTCGAAAATTACAGCCGATGTGTCGGCTGAACATTCGATCCTTTCTGTTAGTAACCTCCAAGCGGTTTGGCCAGACAAACCTAACACATTAACCATAACGGGTGGCGTATCAATTGACTTCTGCGAAAAACGTCTTGTCGGAAAGGTTACTGGCCAAGCATATCCAGACCATATCACCCCTTTGCTCTCGCAATTAAGAGGTGCGCGTAACGCGGTCACACAAATCGATTGTTTTCAAAACATTGCTCGTCCAATGAACGCATCGTATACCATCGACCTCAATCTCGATAAGCTTGATTATGCGATGTCCGTGAATGTTGATGGCGGAAAATGTACCTATCGCGAAGTTCCTATCCAGTTTGTTAAAACCATGATATGGATTACCGACACGAACAATCTTGTCACCGTCGACATTGACATCAAAGATAGCGCAACTCAGACAGGTACACTAAAAGGTCGACTGATCTATAATGACAACACAGACGCTCTTTCCATTGACGGAAACGCAACAGTCGCAAAAGACGAGTTACTCGCCATTATCCATGTACTCTATCATGGCGAACTGAATTCAATCGTCTGTGACAGTGGGTTGCGTGTTTCAGCAAAGGGTGTGGTGACTGTCAATTCGGCAAATCCTGCAACGACAAACGACCTGCACGTTGGAATATCCTTTGACAAGGGCAGCATTCTGAGAATCCCCGTGGCAAGAACATCAACCGATCTTCATTTCTACGCCTACTCTGCAACGTGTAACTCCATCCAAACAATGATTGCCAATGGAGGGTCGGCTTCAGGCTATTTCCAAGCTGCATTCCCAGACTACATCGCATCCAACACGACCTTTGTGACAAAACTTTCCGCTGCCCAAGCAGATTTCTCCAACATTCTGTGTATTGCAAACCCGACCAATTCTTATTCAGGCAAGCTAACCGGAACGATCCAATTGTCAGGCTCTCTTTCGGGAGACATTCTTTCTTCACTAAAGGGCGACGGTCGTATGGAAATAACAGATGGCGTTTTTGCCCGTATTCCTCTTTTTAGTGGCCTTACGGATTGGTTTGCAAACAATATCCCCGTCATTGGAACCGTTGTCAATCAGTCCGCAGGCAATCTATCGTTTGTCATGACCAATGGCGTTGTCACAACACACGACTTCGTCGTTGAAGGAAATATTTTCAGTATTGCAGGCGATGGGACATACACCCTACCCTCCGATACACTCAACATGTCCATGAAGGTCAATATCTTTAAGGAGCGTTCCTTCGCCGGACAAGTTTCGCGAATTGTCGCCTTACCCTTTACCCGTTTATTGCTGGATTTTCATTTGGGGGGGACAACAAAACTCCCAAGTTGGTCGTACGTCAACATCCTGGAAAGAATCACGGATTCCCTCTCTCCTAGCACAAACACTAAACTGAACAGCGGAATATGAATTTTATTTTGCACACTTATGGATGTCAAATGAACGTCCGCGACTCTGAAGCAACCGAAGCCATGCTTACTGCAGCAGGTCATACACGCGCTGTAACCGAGGCCGAAGCGGATTTAGTCATTGTCAACAGTTGCAGCGTGAGGGGAAAAGCAGAGGACAAGGCCATTGGTAAACTCGGTCTTTTGTGTGCAACGAAACGCGAGCGGCCCAACCGGATTGTTGGCCTGATGGGATGCATGGCACAACGGCTAGGATCTAATATTTTTAAGAAAGTTCCGAGGCTTGATTTCTCTGTGGGCACACGACGTTGCGGAGCTATCCCCCGAATGGTTTCACGTATCATTGCAGGAGAATCGCATATCACTGAAATTTCCTCGCCCGACGAGATCCCCGATGTCCCAGATGCCCATCTTGAACAGGGATTTAGCGCCTTTGTCACCATTTTGTTAGGATGCAACCGCCGCTGCACTTATTGTATCGTGCCGGATGTGCGCGGACCCGAGTTCAGCCGTCCAGCCCGTGAGATCATTGCGGAGATCTCAACGCTTGCACACCACGGCATCAAGGAGATCACCCTGCTGGGTCAAAGCGTTATGAATTATGGCATGGCCAATCGTGCATGGCTAGACGATGACCCTGCAAGTGCTCATGGGTTTACAGAACCCTTTTCGAGACTTCTTGAAGCTGTAGCCGCTATCCCCGAAATCATTCGTATTCGTTTCACCTCTGGCCATCCTTCCGGCTGCACAAACGAACTCGTACGCGCTGTCAGCCTTTTTCCGAAGATTTGCCATCATCTGCACCTGCCGGTCCAATCAGGTTCAGATGCTATTTTAGCCGCCATGCGCCGTGGTTATGCACGTGCTGATTATTTAGATGCTGTCCGGCGTTTACGTGCCGTAATGCCCGATTTCGCTTTAACAACAGACGTCATCGTTGGCTTTCCAGGTGAAACGACTGAAGACTTTGAGGAGACGCGCCGACTGATGAATCAAGCCGATTTTGACAATGCCTTCATCTTTAAATATTCTCCGCGCCCCGGTACCCCTGCGGCCTCGCTGAAAGATGATGTCGCAATGTATGAGAAGATGCGCCGAAACCAGCTCTTGCTCGCGGACCAAGACATTCGCGGCGAAGCAGCCAATCAACGATTGGTGGGCTCTCTCCAGGAGGTGTTAGTCGAAGGCCCCAGCCTACGCAATGCAACCCGCTGGGCAGGCCGTTCGCCAGGCAATAAAATTGTGGTCTTTACGCCTGTTGCCGGCATACTCCCGGGTACACTCGTCAATGTACGCATCACACGCGTCGCACCGCAAACACTTTACGGAGAGGTTCTGCAAAAGAACGGATGACACCCAATAGTATACACACCTGCACAATAGAATCTGTCGCGTATGGAGGAGATGGCATTGCGCGAATTGATGGTTGTGTCGTGTTTATTCCTGGCACCTTGCCTGGAGAGTACATCAAAATCCGTATCACGAAACAGAAAAAAGCTTTTGCACGAGCCGTACTCCTGGAAATCATTACACCGTCGCCTCATCGCGTGGACCCCTGTTGCAGAGTCGAGGACATGGGTGTGTTAACCCGCGTTCCAGGGTGCGTTTATGACGCAATGGATTATCCGCTTGAGGTGCTCATCAAACAGCAGCAACTCAAGAGTGCTTTGCGCCATATTCCGCAGGATTCCGCCATCTTTCATCCTCCAGTGGCCTCACCAAAAGCGCTTCATTATCGTAACAAGATCACCCTTCATTCCGAGATCATGCCCGGGGGGGACATGAAGCTCGGTTATCGCGAAGAGCCTTCGCATCGTGTGATCGACATACCTTCATGCCCGCTTGCACATCCAGCCATCAATGAGGCACTTCTGGCGTTGCGTGCTTCAGGGGAACTTAAGAACATGTTAAAGCATGGCGACGATCTTGTTTTTCGCCGCACACTGCATGACGGCGTAATCTGGCGCAACAGCAAAGGAGCAACATCTCCAGGATGCCCCGCATACTTAACTGTCCAAAGCCCCATTGGAGAGATGACGGTCCCGCACAATGGCTTTTACCAAGTTAACCGACAAATTGCGGGGCTGCTTTTTGATTTTACTGCTGAAATCTTTAAAGAACGTACTGACTATCCCGAAATCCTTGATCTCTATTGCGGTGTCGGTATTTTTGGCTTGATGTGCATGAAACATGGTGGCCGGTATCTCACGGGTGTCGAGTCAGGGCGAGCAGCGATTACCGCCGCAAAAGTAAATGCGTTGGCGCATAATATTCTTGCCCGTTTTCATGTCCATGCACTTGGCCAAGAACCGATGCGCTTGCACGACTGGCTCGTAAACCCGACACAGACAACCTTAATTGTGGACCCGCCCCGCGAGGGCATGGACAAAAGCGTCGCAGAAGCCATCGCCGAAAGCACCATTCCACGTATCTTTTACATCTCGTGTGATCCAGCAACACTGACGCGTGATTTAAAAATTATCTTATCCAAGGGCAAACGACACATACATCATGTTCGACTCTTCGACATGTTTCCGCGTACCGCACGTTTTGAGACGTTTGTTGAGATTGTATCATAAGGAAACCCCTGATGATGTTCACATGGTTACACCACAGTATTCAATTTTACACTGCACGCCATTTTGTTCTGGCCTGTACGATTGCACTATCCGCATCAATTTTCTGCGCGGCACTCATGACAGGTCATTCCGTACATGAAGGATTACGGCACAAACTATCTACACGTATCGGCCATCTCAAAACTGCACTCTATTTTCCCGAAGGCTCTGCAGGACTCGCGGTCATCGACCAAACATCCGATACTCAGGCTGCATTATTTGTAAAAGGCGAATTACTCGATGTCAATGGGCAGGTCTGCGCAAGCCAAGCGCACATTATCGGGATTGTCCTCGACAAAGGAGCTCCCGCCCAAACTCATGTGTTTCTCAATGATCGTGCGCGTGCGATGCTTCCCGGAAACGAAGGATCGATCCGGTTCAAGAAGCCAACCGGACTATCCGTTGAACTCCCTGTTGGCGACACAAAAAAAACACGCATGCTTCGTCGTGCGATTCATATTCCTGAGCCACAAAATATCCAGCCTATTTTAAAGTCCCTGTTTACACCTGACTTTTCGCTTGAGCCAGACACACTTCCACCTGTTAACATCTTTGTTCCCTATAACATGTTAGCGGATGCCTTAGATTTGTCAGGGAAAGCAAATCTCTTTGTTTCAAAACAGGAAGGCCTGTCTTTGCCCTTTTCTAGCGATGATTTTGGGTTAGACCTTCAACCGTCAACAAACGGAACCCTGATTAAAAGCAAAACGATTTATCTTCCCTCGGCTCTTAAAAATATTTTTTCTAAATCCGCAAGCATTCAGACCGCTAGCTTTTATCTTGCGGACTCTTTTGAAGCAAACAGTCATGAAACCCCCTACGGTTTTGTAGGCGCCGTGACATCTTCGTTCTGTAGGACACCCGCAGAAATGCGAGACGATGAAGTTGTTATCACGGCATGGCTGGCGCAACACTTGAATGCGACAACCCAGCAGACGCTCACGCTCAAATGGCGACGGTTTGAATCCAATGGACGGCTCGTACCCGATCAGCGTGCCTTTCGTATCTGCGCAATCCTCCCCACTGAAGATGCGGCGCCCCTGAAGGCCTACATGCCTGTCTTCCCCGGAATGAAGGATGTTGACTCCTGCGCATCCTGGGATGTCGGGATGCCCATGGACGAGAAGAAGCTCAAGGATGAAGCCAACGAAGCCTATTGGAAAAAATGGAGAGAAACCCCTAAGCTTTTCATGACCGCATCCGCTGGTAAGAGCTGTTTCGGGAACGTCTTTGGAAATGCCATGTGTCTTCAAATTAATGAAGCCACCGAAACCGTTCGTAAACAAATCACATCTCATCTCTCGGCAACAGATGCGGGTGCTTACACCGTGCAACTTGCAACCGATGGCGCACGCGCTGCTACTGGTTCAACGGACTTTACGGGTCTCTTCATGGGCATGATGTTTATTCTTATTTTCTCCTCCATCCTTCTTGTGGCGCTCACATTCTCGCTGACACTCGAATCACGCAAGCACGATATTGCGCTATTAATGGCAACTGGATGGACGCGTGGACGGTGTATCCTCTATCTCTTTTCGGAGTGGATTCCTACAATTGTACTTGGATGTATGATAGGTGTTTTAATAGGAACCGAACTCACACGCGTGCTAATTTGGAGCTTAGCCCGTTTCTGGCGTTCAGCCTTTGCAAATGCCAGCCTTGTTTTTTATTTTTCTCCAACTGTCGTAGCCAGTAGTAGCATCATCATGATTCTACTTATGATTCTGATTCTTTATATCCAGCTCCGCCGTCTCACCAAACAAAAACCAACAACCCTTTGGCAAGCAGCCGATGAGCGTATGGTATCCTCCTCGACTCCTGCAACACGCACAATCCATGTAGCAAACCTGACCGGCGGGCTGCTGTCACTCATATCGCTTGTAATCCTCCTACTCACCGTGCGCGGAGAACATGCGAACGCTTCTTTTTTTGGAGCGGGGTTCCTCTTGCTCATCTCCCTCATTCTCTTTGTCTATTCGGCTGGCGCCGTCTGGCGTTCTTCACACGAGAATACCTGTGGCCCTGTCCAGACAGGCCTCTGTCGTGCATTCCACAGACCTCGTCGTAACATACCTGTCGTCCTGCTCATCGCACTTGGAACCTTCCTGATCATTGGTGTACTGTCGATGAAGAATGATCCTGCAGCGGATGTTTCTAACCCATCATCTGGCAGCGGGGGATTCGCCACTATCGTCACATCCGTAATGCCCTTTGATCGAGACAAGGGCATTGAAATGGCAAAGCGTGTCACCGGTGCCCATGGGGTCATTCCGATCCGTGTGCATGAAGGGGATACGGCCGGGTGTCTCAACATGAACGCTCCTGTCGCGCCAACGGTCTACGGTGTGGACGCATTAGCACTTTCACGCATGCGCGCCTTTGAACCAGTAACAGCAGGCGGCGTCTGGTCTCCCCTGCACCTGACCTTGACAAACACGTGCATCCCCGCACTTGCAGCCGACCTATCCATGCTACACTATAGCCTAAAAGCAAAGGCGCATCCCATCCATGGAACGCAAATCCCCTACTCCGACTGTACGCTTCAAATTGTCGGCGTAGTACCCGTACGCAGCAGTATTCTGCAGGGCGCATTATTGATAGATGAGGACACCTTCCTGAAAGCATTCCCAACAGATCAGGGGTATCGTATGTGGCTCTGTGATTACGCCCCCTCTTTGTTACGCGAAGCAACCGACCAACGCAACAGCGCATCTACTGCTCGTGTCGGCGAGCTTCAAAAGTTACGCCATCCAGATCCTGGCATTACGATCGAAACAACTCAAGAGCGTCTGCGTTTATTAGCTTCCGTCGAGAGCACCTACCTCGACATGTTCCTTGTCTTCGGAGGACTCGGAATGATGCTGGGCATTTTTGGAATCGCACTGGTTATTATCCGCGGGGTCGAAGAGCGTCGACACGAGTTTGCTGTGCTCACGGCAATCGGGTTAACTCATCGACAAATTTTTCTTCTTCTTCTTGCAGAGTATGGCGCGCTGGTGAGTGTCGGACTGATGATCGGTCTTATTCCTGCACTCGTAGCTATTCAACCTGCCGCGTATGCTCTGCAGAGCGAAATGCCCTGGCGATTAATAATCGGGGTCATCATTCTGTTGCTTACCTCTGCATTCATCTGTATCCTTCTATCATCCTATAGCGTGGCACGGAAGTTTTTTCTTCACGAACTCAAAAATAATTAATCATTATTTCTATAGATTCATATTGACCCGACAGGCAGCATTCATTACCCTAATGCCTATTTCAAAATTTCTGGTCCTTTTACCCTTTCAGGATTACCATCACCATGAGTTCACCTTTGACTGTTTTAGCGATTACCGATTTACATTACACGGGGCTTGCGCGGCAAACCCTTCAGCCTGCATTTACGCGTGGAGAATTGGGTCGCATTCTACTCAAGAAAGTTTTCCTTCGCCTCGAGCATTTAAGCATCAAACCAGATTTAGTCGTTATCTTGGGCGACCTTATCGCCGACGGAAGAGATCGTGATGCGGAGAGCGATTTAATAGCGTTGCACAGTGAGCTCACGCGCACAGGGATACCCTTCCTTGTTGTTCCTGGTAATCATGACCAAGGGTGCGAGCGGCTAAACCACCTTTTCGATATTTGTCCGGGGCTACATACGTACGGTGACTACGGATTTATTCTGTATGATGATACACATGCAGAGGCGCACACGACAGTTCGTTCGGAACACTCCCTTAAATTAACAGAGACTCTTGCAAAAGAAAATCCGAAGCTTTCGTTCATCGCCTTACAGCATGCGCCCATTTATCCGGCGATAAAATCTCTTTATCCCTATCGTCCGACAAACTCGACAGAGATCATGGAATCGTTTCAAAAAAGCGGCATCCTCCTTTCCCTCAGCGGTCATTATCACAAGGGACAAAGTCTACGAATCAATGAAGGCGTTTACTACCATACCGTGCCATCACTTGTCGAAGAACCGTTTTCTTTCTCGATTATTCGTTTGGATGGAAAGAAAGTTGAAGTTGAAGAGCACAGCCTCAAGCTTTCGTTCCCCAATATTATCGACATGCATTGTCACACCGAACACGCCTATTGTGCAACAACGGTTGACACGGCGGCTACGATATCCCTCGCAAAGACGCTGGGGGTCACGATGCAGTGCATCACCGAACACGCATTTCAACTTTATTTTGAGAAAAGATATGCCATGAGCGGGAAGTGGCAGAAGGAGCCCAAGGAAGTTCAACGCGTATGGGATACGTCGATGCGCTACCGCATGAACAGCTATCGCCTATTCGCTGAAAAACTCCGTACGCCGTACACCAAGATAGGCTTAGAAGTTGATTTGTATGACAACGGAAAGTTACTTCTATCTCCTGATGATGCGGAAGAAGATGTCTGGGATTTCCTCATAGGTGCCATTCATTTCATTCATGACTTCACACCTGGAAAGACAACTCAGGCTGAAGCTGAGAAGCTCTTCCTGCGGGATGTAGAACATCTTCTCCATCTTCCCATAAAGGTCTTAGCGCATCCCATGCGTTTTTTTGCTTGGAGCAAACTAGAAACACCGAAGCACCTCTACCCGGTTGTAGCGGATATGCTGGCGGACACTGGCGTCGCCGCAGAGATCAATTTCCACGCTTATCAGACCGATGCAGATTTTATTCGCACTTGCCTCGAAAAAAATGTTAAGATTTCACTTGCTTCAGATGCCCATGCCCTTCAGGAAGTGGGCGAGTTCATTCCGCACATTAATGTATTGAAGCAGGCTGGAGTGACCCCGAAGATGTTCCCGGATGTTTTATTTAGTTTCAAATGAAAACAAAATCTATAGAATGCGACACGATCAGGCGTTTTGAGAATGCGGCTGACTACCGTAAGCGTTTTGTTATTCAGGATCAGATTGACAAGTATCTGCCTGGCGGCAAACACTTCATTAATGAATTATCCATACTCGCGACCTTGAGGAATGCAAAGGCAAAACCTGCCAACGATCCTGTGCGCATTCATGAGATTTTGGCGAAGTCACGTGCTATCCAAACACTGTCACTGGAAGATACCGCCGCCTTAATTTACGTCACAGACCCCACGCTTCTGGCTGAGATGGCTGAAGCCGCACTAGCCATTAAAAAGTCTGTTTACGACAATCGGATCGTAATGTTTGCGCCGCTTTACATGAGTAATCTCTGTGTAAACCGTTGCGCCTACTGTGGCTTCCGTTGTGAGAATGATGCGCAAAAACGCAGAATGCTGACCATGGACGAGGTCAAGCAGGAGATCGAAGTCTTAGCCGGGAAAATAGGTCACAAGCGACTCATAGCCGTCTATGGCGAACATCCAGACACCTCGACCGAGTACATCGCCGAGACGATCCGTACCGCGTATGCCCATCAGGTGAAATCGCCAAAGGGCACACCGGTCGGCATCCGACGCGTCAACGTCAACGCAGCACCGTTGCCGATCGAAGATTTACGTGTTCTAAAAAAAGTGGGTATTGGAACATTCCAAGTTTTTCAAGAAACCTATCACCGTGAAACCTACGCAAAAATACACCCTGCTGCAACGGTAAAAGGCAACTATGACTGGCGGACCACTTGTTTTCACCGTGCACTCGAAGCAGGCGTCGACGATGTCGGCTTGGGTGTACTGTACGGCCTCTATGACTGGCCGTTCGAAATGCTGTCCATCCTCAGCCACGCGCATGATCTTGAGAAGCAATTTGGCATCGGGCCCCATACCATCTCTATGCCCAGATTAGAACCAGCAAGCGGGACAGATCTTCCTCAAACCTCCCCTTACTTAATAGATGATGAAACCTTTAAACGGATCGTACTGATTACACGTCTTTCGGTTCCCTATACTGGAATAATAGTAACCTGCAGAGAACGCCCAGAGTCACGCGACACCTGCATTAACTATGGCATCACACAAATGGATGCGAGCAGCAACATTGCTATCAAGGGGTATAGCGACTTTGCAAGCGAACAACATCAAGAAATCGATCGCCAACAGTTCGTCCTTTCCGACACGCGCACGCTTGAGCAGATGATTGCCTATCTCGCAACGAAGGACACCATCACCTCATTCTGCACAGCAGGTTATCGGTGCGGACGTACGGGCGGGTGTATCATGGACTCGCTTAAAACAGGCAAAGAAGGCAAATTCTGTAAAATTAACGCCGTACTTACGTTCCGTGAGTGGCTGGATGATTTTGCGTCCGACACAACGAAAGCATTATGTGAGCCCGTCATCCAACGCGAACTTGCAGAAATAGAAACGAAACTTCCCCTGTTTTATCCAACGGTGAAGGAACACTACGACCGAATCTGTGCCGGTGAGCGTGACCTCTTTTTCTAAATGACCATCCTGTTTCTAAAGATGTTGCCCCTAGTCCTGATGTCACTAGCAGGCTTTGTGTTATGCCGCATGAAATGGCTAGATGCAACATTTAATCGACAACTTTCGTTGCTGATGTTGAATGTTTTTTATCCCTGCCTCATCATCAGCTCAATCCTGCGAAACTTCTCGCTTGAATCGTTACTCCGATACTGGATGATGCCTGTCGGCACGATATTTATTCTCGGCACTGGATGGATCATTGGGTTGATCACCCTACCCCTTATCAAAAGTCATCCAGTATCGACTAAACGTTGTTACCACTTCATCTGCATGATGAACAATTATTCATTCTTGCCTATTTTGCTGGCAGCCTCACTCTGGAATGAAAAAGCTGTTGCCTTAATTGCCTTTTCCGCTCTCGGCTCCGAACTTTGCGTTTGGACGTTGGGCATGAAATCGATTACAGGTCAGCCGCTTGAACGTGGCTTTTTGCGGCACCTGGTAAGCATGCCCATGCTGGCTCTTGGGGTATCGTTCATCTTGCTTGCCGTTCGCAACACATGCAACCAGCATCAATGGATTCCTCTGCCCGGCTCTGCAACCTACGAGCTGCTAAAAACGCTTCTGGAGACATGCCGCATGGCAGGAGGCGCGACAATCCCGGCATCAGCGGTTATTTGCGGTGCTCGCATTGCGATGTTACAACCCCACAAGTTCATCAGTCCAATTATTCTTGGGATTAGCACTTTAAGGCTGATAGTCATACCAGCACTTACGATAACGGTACTTATGCTCATCCCGATGGACGTGGAGATTCGAAGAGTGTTGATCCTTATAGCAACCATGCCCGTGGCGATGGCGAGTGTCACACTCGCTGAAGCTTATAAAAGCGACGCCGACTTCTCCGCTGCAGCCGTTCTCTTCACTCACATCGCCTGTCTCGCAACCGTCCCTCTCTGGTTGCTATTGACGAACGTATAACGAAGGCCTACTCTTTGATCGCCTCCAAAAGAATATCTTGGAACGGAAGGCATTTACTTGCATACAACGGTATCTCACTCTTTTGTGCGGTGCGCATTAACAAGAGGCAATAGCTCAGTGCTTCCGCCTCTGTTTGTGGCTTATTGACAAGACTCACCCTTTCATCAGGGGTCAAATCACTAAACTTGATTTCCTGACGACGGCCATTTGCTTCAAGGGTCACACTGGTCTCCATCACTTCACGCGGAACCACGATACGGGATTTACCACGCCAAGTGAAGGAAACCGGTTGGTCTTTTTTCGAGTCCATGGTACGTTCGAGCAACTGATTAGCTGTCGGAGCTTTATCCAAGATGTTCTTCAGTTTTCCCTTCCCCACAAAGTGGACTGAATCCCCCGCAAGCGTAACACGCAGCGCCTCCAGATCACCTGCCTTTGCATAATTCGTTAACACTTTCTTTAGCTCGTCCGGCATTTGAGCTGGCTCATCGGGCTGGCTAACTCCATTCACTTCAACTGAAAGCGGCTGTTGCTCTGGCCGGAGGGATGACGGGAATGGAGGCCGCATCAAGGGCTTATCACGCCGGCGCTCTCGTTTATGTTGTTCATCAGAAGGATCTATCGCGTCATCCTTTGTCTCCGGGTCATCATTCTTCTTGGGCTTGACAACCGGATCACTCTCGTGAATTATGGGCGTTATAGCATCCGCTGGAGGCGATACAACCACGTCCTGTTGCACTTTTTCTTTAACTTCTGCAATTCGAATCATTTCAGGTCTCCAAATTCCGCGATACCAAAAGAGACCGCCAAACCACACCAGCATCAACAGAATCATCAGCGATGCCCACCCCCTATTGCTTCGAACACTATCATGCGGATGCTCACATTCAAACTGACTAATCTTTTGCTGCCTCGGTTTTAGCCTCACAAAGGATCCCTTTGGGACCTTGTCCTCATCCTCTTCCTCAACCACATCCGTCATTGCATCCAATAAAGGCTTTGATTCAATCGTACTCAAAAAACGCTCTTCTGTTTGAATTCCAGTCAGAGGCTCACTCTTCATCAGTCGATGGATATCATTGATCACCGCACGCCAATCTGAATAACGATTATTCGGATTCTTCATCATTAACCTATGAACAAACCACGAAAAATCAATTGAGATCTCCTTGTTTAAGAGATGCGGCGGTGAAATATGTCCACGAATCTGAGAGCTCAATGCATCAAGAGGAGTCAAAGACGAAAACGGGGCATGTCCCGTTGCAAGCTGATACAGCAACGCCCCAAACGAATACATATCTGCTTGCGTTGTTAAATTTTTCGATCCTTGTGCATATTCTGGAGCAATAAAGCTCGGCGTACCAACAATATGCCCGTTATCTAACGCCCCCAAATCCTGAGACGCTGTAATCGCCAGAGAAAAGTCCGTTAGCTTGGCAACACCCCGCGGATCAATTTGAACTGTCTCGCCCTTCAAGTTACGATGGATGATACGATCCTTCTGCCATAACTGTTCAAAACAAAGAGCAAGCGAAGAAGCAATCTGAAGAATCTGCATTTGAGAAAGTTGATGTCCGTCGACAACCAACGAACCCACCGTCGGTCCCTCAACATACTCCAATACGACATAATGGATATCTGATGTGCTGACAATGTCAAAAACGGCAACAACCGTCTCACTTTTCACCTTTGCAAAAATCCGCGCAATTAATAGGAAGTGTTCACGCTCAATCGCATTTTGCGCTGCTTCCGGCTTTAAAATCTGTAAACAAACAATACGATCCAACTCACGTTGATTTGCTTTCCAAATCTCAGTATGCAACGTATTGTCAATTTGTTCGAGCAGCTTAAAGCCCTGTTGTTCGATCAGCGTTTTATACATGCCTTATCCTATCTTTTTGATTCAATAAATTATCATATTTTTTTGCTGATCTCAACCCTAACCTTTTCAATTTTGGTCAATGGACAAAGTAAGTTAGACTTTGGCAGAGTAAGTTAGACAGGGGGCG
>JBAXOG010000040.1:0-32667 GCA_037133395.1 bacterium
TGTCAAAACAACACATCCAAATATTTCGGTGTCATGAATTATGACGCAACGCGGGTATTGTAATCGGTGAATATTGCCAGTTGACTTCCCTCAATCATAAACGTAAAATGCAAATGATTTTTCGATAACCCCTCAATACCTAAATAAAAGTGCTGACTCAAGATGCAAGGCAAAAGCACAAAAAACCGGATGTATGAACATGAAAGATACCCCTAGCAAACAGGCGACTTCAAAGAAAAACAAAAATGGACGACTCACGCAAAAGGCCGTTGCGAAGATGCTGGGCATCTCTCCTTCTGTCATCTCCTTGGTCATGAAGAACCCAGATACAACCCGCGCTTCGAACGAGACCAAGCAGCGCATTCTCGATGTGCTCAAAAAAAATCCGGGTTCGGGCAAGCATGCTCGTGAAGGAGACACGATTCTGGTCATTAATAATCCTGAACGGAACGTTTATTATTATCAAAGTAAAATGCTCTTTGGGATTCAATCGCGTGCCGCCGAAGTGGGTCTTAAAATTCATATTGCATCACCGACACATGACGTGCGCTCCTATGTGTTTGGCACGCCGTTGCGAGGTATACTGCTGACCGCGCCTGATACGGTCACGAAACAGGTGGCCGAGCTATCAAAAACGACGTTTGCAGTGACGTTGAATCCACAGGAACATGGAACCTATACCGGCGATGCTGTTTCCCCTGATTATTATGCGGGGATGTGCCAAGCCGTGAAGCACTTATTGGAATACGGTCATACGCATATTGGCTATATCGGCGAGAAGCCTCAGGAAGCCGATTCCCGCGCCAGAGAAAGACTGCGCGATTTTCGCGAAGCCTGCGAAGTCTCAAACGTTTCACTCGACGAAGCCGATATCCAATTGTACGTCCATGATAATGATGAAAATGATCGAATAGCTATCGACAAAATTCTGGGGCGATGGAAAAAACAGAAATGCCGTCCCTCTGCTTTTATCGTCTATAACGATCATTTAGCCATTAAGATTTATCAGCTCGCCAACACCCATAGCATTCGCATTCCCGAAGACCTCAGTATTATTGGACATGATAATGAACCCATCGGAGAACAACTCTTACCAAAGCTGACCAGTGTCTCGCCCGAGTTCTTCGATCTCGGTCGCAGAGCCGTTGATCTGTTGACTTCAGACAAAAAACCGACCAAGGAAGACCTAGGATTTAAACTGATCTGTCCTGTGAAACTGATCATTCGTGAAAGTGTGTGTTCACGAGTTAAAAAATTATGAAGTGTCAGTCGATGGAGAAGTGTCAGTAAGTGTCAGTAAGTCTAATAAGTGTCAGTAAGTTGGGAAGCTACGTACCTTGGGAGGGACGCTATTCGTCTTTCCCCATTTTATCCGCCGGAGGCGTATTCGCGTAGGCGGGCATTCCAATATTCCCATATTCCAACATTCCAGTTTGAAGTTATTAGGCAAGAGTTAAACGTTGGGCGTTGAGCGTTTTATTGGGTTGACTTCCCGGGGTCATCCAGATAAACTATTGACTTGAAGTTAGTAAATTTAAAAACTTAGATCAAATGAGTTGATTCAAGAGGACTTGCAAGCCTAACCAGGGGAATAAAAAAAAATTAGGATTGGACAAAAAATTCCTTTATCGTTCACTGTGCGACTGCTCGCTATCATTGGGCTCAGTTGCGCCTGCACAGGCTGGGCTGTTTCGCAGGATGAGCGTGTACAAAACGAATGGCTGTTGCAACGCGGGACCAACACAGTCATTACGGTCAAGGCCAAGGATGAGTGGACACGGACAGAACGTATCTTACAACGCCAGATTGCCGAGGCCCAGCCCCGTGCAACCGAGCGCAAGGCTAGACTGGCTGCTCTGACGCAACGGCTGGACGCACTCACCGAGACTACCGCCGAGAAACTCTATCTGGACATCCGCTCCTTAAAGCGCGAATGTCTACTGGCCGACGCAGGAATCGATTTCAAATCGATCCTCTGTATCGACACACCGTATGTGAAGGGCTCAGAGGCTTTCCACGAGATCCGTAACCGTACAGAAAACTGTGCTGCAGTTGGAGGACGGTTGTTGGTGATTGACGGACTCGAGCCGGCTTCCCCGTCGCGCGTGCTCGCGCCACAGGAAGACGCATCCGCAGCCTTCTGGCGTCCTGACCTCTTCTTCGATGGTACCCGCGTACTCTACTGCATGAAGCTGACGAATGAGCCCGCCTATCATCTGTATGAGACTGGCATAGACGCCACGGGCACGCGCCAAATCACAAAGGGTGCCTACAACGACCTCGACCCAATCTATCTGCCCGACGGTAACATTGCCTTCTCAACCTCGCGGTGTAATCAGTTCCTCCGTTGCGGCGATTCGAAGTTCAGGATGTTTATCTTGGCGCGATGCGACAGAGACGGCAAGAACATCTATTTTATCAGCACGAACAATGAGGCTGACTTCACCCCTGCCCTGCTTCCAGACGGACGCATCCTTTATACACGCTGGGAATATGTGGACCGAGAGGTGAACCGACTTCAAAGCCTCTGGACCGTCAACCCCGATGGCACCGGCGCATCCGCCTACTGGGGCAATCAGAGTTACTGGCCGGACATGCAATTAAACGCTCGCTCCATCCCCGGTACGCAACGTGTACTCTTGCACACACCCGGGCATCACGCCATTTACGATGGCCCCTTGGCGGTGATCGACCAAGCTGAGGGAATGAACTACCCCGACGGCGTCTACAACTTGACCCCGCATATCCCGTGGGCCGAAGTCGGAAAAGGGCCAGCGGATAAACCGTACAGGACTGACTTCCAAGCCCCGGTCTGTTACACGGCTTTCCAAACGCCCTTCCCGATCAGCAAGGATCTCTTCTTGGTCTCCGCCCGCGGCGTTCAAAATACTGGGCTGGCGAAGGAATTATCTCCTGCCTTTTTTAATCTCTACCTGATGGACTACGACGGCAACATGGAGTTGCTCACCGCCGGCAAGCACAACATCCTGCACGCTCAGCCGGTGCGTACGCGCTCGCGACCCAACATCATGCCCTCTACCGTCAAATGGCCAGGCAAGATGCGCACACCCGATCAAAAACCCCAGGACGGTCTTATTTACAGTGCGAATATTTACGAGGGCACGACGATTCCGCCCGGCATCGTCAAAGCCTTGCGCGTGCTGGAAATCGGGGCGATAACCTATAGCGACTGCGCTGGCTGGCGTTCTTCCATTCGCGAGTCCGAGCCCTACCGCAAGGCCGGTGCCATTCCCTTACGAACCTATCAGTTGCCAGGCTCCCCTGCTATGTCGTTCGTGTACGATGAGGGACCCAAGCGGATTTTAGGCACAGTTCCAGTCGAGGCGGACGGCAGCATCTACTTCAAACTCCCAGCCGTACGTTCAGTCTTCTTCCAACTCTTGGACGCGCAAGGACGATGCCTCCAGACCATGCGCTCCTTCACGCATGTGATGCCTGGAGAGGCGCGGGGGTGCGTCGGATGCCACGAGACCACTCGCGACGCGCCGAATCCCGCCACGGCTGCAAACTCACTCGCCATGAGGCGCCCGCCCAGCACGCTGACACCTCCGCCCTGGGGCGACGCGACTGTCAGTTTTCCACGGTTTGTGCAACCCGTCCTCGACCGATACTGTACACGCTGCCACGGCGGCGAGAAGCCAAAAGCCGAACTGAATCTTACGCACAGAACCGAACCGGAACGGACGATCAGTTGGCCTTATGTGTTGCTGGTCTTTGGCAAAGAACCCAAGGATCTGGCTGACTCCGTCAAAAAGACCATCGCAGGTCCGCTCTTCCCCTATTACGCTTATCCCAACCCGGCTTGGAAGGTCATCTCTCAGGATACCGTCGTGCCGCCGATGACCGCGATGTCGTACAAAAGCAAACTCATTCAAATCGCCACCTCAGGCAAGCACCATGACATCAAAGTGACACCGCGCGAAGAGGCACAACTGGTAGCGTGGGTGGACGCGCTCTGCCCCTATCTCGGCTTGGAAGAACTACTCGTCCGCCCGGACATGGATCAGGAAAATTACTTCAAGGTCGACATGTACCGAGGCTTGAGCTTTGCGGCACGACTGGCCACGGCTCCCGTGGTCCACAAGGCGTTTTGTCAGGACGGTTTTGAACATCAAGACGATAGGTTACCAAAAGATAAGGACGGAAAAGTCTTGCCGTCCGTTTATTATGAAGGCGATCGCGTGCATTATCGGATACCGTGAGAGGAAGTGTCAGTAAGTGTCAGTAAGTCTGGAAGTTCGGAAATAGAAAAAGAGGTAACTTTTTTTGTATGGATAGTCATAAGCCTGGGCGTATAGGCGTCTTCGCCTGTACAGTGAAGCCGGATGTTTATGACTGGTCTGGCGGCTGCCGGACCAGTGCACAGGCGAGGACGCCTATGCGCCCAGCAATGCTCCCCAGTATATAGACCTATTCGATGTGCTGCTTTCGTGTTTTCAGTGTATTTCGTGGAATAATTGAATTGATCAACAAGAAGAAAGAAAAAATGAAACATTGTTTTGTAATGATGATATCCATGGTTCTGCTCATGAACATGCAGACCAACCTCTGGGCTACTGAACTGAAACTGGCCTCTATTTTTTCTGACCGCATGATTGTTCAACGCGATCAGCCGATTTCGGTTTGGGGAACCGCGACATCTAATGAACAGGTGACAGTCGACTTCGCCGGACAACAAAAATGCGTCACTGCTGACGCGCAGGGAAATTGGCAGACGAAACTTGATCCGCTCCCCGCCAGCACAGAACCGCGCGTACTGACAATCAGAGGTCAGAGATCAGAGGTCGGAGGTCAGTCAAACCTGACCGTGGGTAAAGTGGTTGTCAAGGATGTGCTCGTGGGCGACGTTTGGTTATGCGCAGGCGGACTGCATGTCGCGAACCGCTTCATCAACCTGTTGCCAGACCGAGATGCGGCCGTTGCCGCAGCTAATGCCGAACCGACTGTACCGCTTCTACGCTTCTTCAGTGTGAAACTCAAGACCGCGCGTGACGTTCAGCCAGACGCGGAGGGAAGCTGGCAAGGTACGGGGTCCGGCTCGATGCAGAATGTGCCAGCAGAGGGATATTATCTGGGCCGGAAACTCGTGGCTGAGATGGGCGTGCCGATCGGAATTGTCACGGTCGCCATGGCGTGGCCAGGTCAGCCCATCGAAACGTGGATGAGCCACGAGACCTTAACCGCAACCCCTGCTGCCCGCCCGATTTTTGCTTACTACGCCAGCGATGCGTGGAAGATGCGGACCTTCGGCACGTATGAGGAGCGGATGAAAGCATGGATGGATTTTTGCCAAAAGTTGCCGCTGAATCCGCCGCCCAAACCCCAGCCAAACGATACGGACACGCTGGCGCGGCAAGAACCATCCGTGGTTTGGAACGCCATGGTCGCACCCTTGACACGTCTGGCGATCCGCGGGATTGTCTGGGACCATGGCGAGGACGATGGCAGCCAGCAACGGGCGACGCAATACGGGCAGTTGCTACCCAGCCTGATCGCAAGTTGGAGGCAGAGCTTTGGAAATCCGTCGCTTCCGTTTGTCGTGGTGCAGGCACGTCCAGTGACGCCTCATCTTACGGACAGCCGCCTCGTCGCTGAACTGCGCGACGCACAACGTGAGGTAGCCGCTGCCGCCAACGCCGCATGTGTGGTCACGATCGACTTGCCGCAAAATCCGCATCACCGCGATGTCGGTCCACGAATCGCCAACACGATTCTGGCCAAGGGTTACAAAAAAAGCGGTGTCGTGACGGATGGACCGGAGTTGGTCAGCACAGAGATCAAGGGCAATAAAGTCATCCTCAGCTTCCGTAACACGCAAGGCGGGCTCGTTGCAAAAGGTGGTCAGTTAAAAGGATTCGCCATCGCCGCTTCAATGTTCCGCTGGGTATGGGCCGATGCAATCATCAAAGGGGAGACGATCGAAGTAACCGCACCAACCGTGGACAAACCTGAGGGTGTGCGTTACGCTTATCAGGACTTCCCAGAGAAAGGGGCAACGCTCTCCAACGGCGCAGGTTGTCCAGCCGCACCCTTCCGCACGGACACACATCTGACCTGTTCCGGCACGACCGTAGACCCATCCGCCCGGCGTCTGGGCTACAATGCCCGCTGCGATTTGGGCATTGAAGATCCGCTTCTGCCACGTATCCTCATTATTGGTGACTCTATCTCGGGGCATTACATCAACTTTGTCATCGCCGGTATGCACGGACGAGCCAACGTGATCGGTGAGTCCTCGATGCGAACAAATGGGTGGGCAAGCATGCAACCTGATTTTTATCGCTCGGACTGGGCATCACGCGGCGACAACCTGAAAAACTTTCTGAAATCGCGTGGTCCGTTCGATATCGTACATTTCAACAACGGCATTCATAATTTCTCGCGCGCCAATCCAGGAGATGAGAAACCGTATGCGGAACAACTCCGCACGGTGGTCAGCATCATTCGTGCGTCCGGCGCGATCTGCTTGTTTGCAAACTCGACCGGCACGATCGGCGACAATACGATCAAGAATTCGCCGCATTACCTGACCAACTGCAAAGTGTTTAATGCAGCCGCCGAAAAGGTCATGGCTGAATTGAACGTGCCCGTCACGGACATCTACGGCGTTATCCAGCCGCGCATCAAAGAGCTGATCAGCCCAGACCTGATTCATCCCAAGGCCGAGGCGAGCCCGATTATGGCCGACGCCATCATCGCGCGCCTGAACGAGGCGCTGGGGTCTTTGAGAAGTGCCAGTAAGTCTAAGAAGGGCCAGTAAGTTTGGAACGCAGTGAACCGGCATCTGCCTGTTGGTAGGGCGAACCGTCTCGGTGAGCCGCAGAGGAAAATTGGCAATTTCGTGTTTTTAGTGTATTTTGTGGACAAAACTAAAATTATAGGAAAGAAGGGAAATTAAATGAATATGACCAAGGCCTTTTGTTGTCTGATCGCAGGCATTGCTTTCGCTTATACAATTCCGGTTGGTGCAGCGGAAACCCCACCCATAAAACTTGAACGCGCATCACTCTTCACGGTGCGCGACGGCTTACCGAATGTCGCGGCTAAGCTCAAGGAAGGAAAAGAGATTAACGTAGTCTTCTTGGGTGGCTCGATCACTTGCGGCGGTGCATCGCCCAAAGGCTATGTCACTTTTATGACCCAGTGGCTTAAGGAGAATTATCCAAACGCAAAAGCCAACGTGATCAACTCCGGCATCTCCGGAACCGGGTCTGATTTTGGCGCACGCCGTTATGATCGCGATGTTCTTGCCAAGAATCCGGATCTCGTGCTGATTGAGTTTTGTGTAAACGACGGTGTCAGCGACCAGACAACCGCCATGGAGCGGATGGTGCATAAGACATGGATGAAGAATCCACAGACTGATCTCGTGATTTTTTATACACTAGCTCAGACGCATCTTGAATTTTATAAAGCTGGTAATCTTCCGCCCTCCGCAAGCGCGCATGAACGCGTGGCGGCCTTCTATGGCATTCCTACACTTGGCACAGGATTCAACGCCGCATCAAAAATTAATGCAGGAGAAATTCCGTGGTCGGGGTTCTCCGGAGACGGCTGCCACCCCAATCAGAACGGGTACATTCTGTTTGCTGATGTATTTACCAAGGCCCTCCCCGAATTGCTGAAGGCCTCGCCTGCCAAGGCGCATGTGTTGGGCAAATCCATCACCTCGAACCTCGTGGTCTACCCGCCGCCCGTCGTCGTCAAGCCGCTGGAGTACAAGGGCGACTTTATAACCGCCAAGGGTGAGAAGGCACAGAAGGTCTATCCCCTACCCATTCCGTCCACGCACTGGATCAAGGACCCTGTCTATCGAAACGCAGAAGGCAAGGCACTGTGGCGACTCTCCTGGATGCCGAGCACACTGGGACATAAGGCAGATGCCACCGTGGGCGCGGACAAGACGCAGTGGGAGAACAATGACATGATCTGGTTCGAAGGGGATGGATGTTTTACAGGAGCGAACGGGCAAGGGCTCTTCCGTCCGCACGCTTCGAATGCGCTTCTCGGAAGTGTCCGTTCAGATATGGGACTGCTCCGCTTCATCGCACCGGAAACAGGTCGGTATGCACTCACCGTGACATCCGGTCCGTGGGGTGCGTGGCAGAGCGACGATAAAGAGATGTCGATGAACATTTTGAAGTTTACCTGGAAGGGTGGTAAAGGCGAATCGCTCGCGCTCCAGAAAGAGGTCAAAAAGGTGTCGAAGGGATTGAACATGTCGGTTGAGACCCAGTTACTGGCAGGCGAGGAGATTGTCTTTGCGCCAGATTGCACAGGAGGCTTGGGCGGCACATGGACTAAGTTGATGATTGTCGTCGGATGGATGGGGCAGTAGCAGTCGGCAGTCGGCAGTGGCAGTAGCAGTTGACAGTAAGTCGGAAACGTAGTGAACCGGCAGATGCCGGTTGGTAGGGCGAACCGCCTGCCACGCCGTAGCTTTAGCGTAGGCGGGTCTCGGTGAGCCGCAGAGGGAAATTGGCATTTCGTGTTTTTAGTGTATTTTGTGGAAACAATGGAGGTCCGAAAGGGAAACAACGATGAACAAAGCAGTGATAATGGCGATGAGTATAATGATGACGGGAATGATGACAACTGCTGAAGAGGTGACGCTCTATGTGTCGCCGAAGGGGCAGGACATCTGGAGCGGGACCTTGATCACGCCGAACGCAACAAAGACTGACGGACCGCTGGCCACCTTGACAGGTGCGCGCGACACCCTGCGACGTCTGCGCAACAGTGGCAAACTGCCCGACGGTGCAACGGTTCAATTCCAGGACGGACGTTACGAGCAAATCACCCCCGTTATTTTCAAAGAAGAGGATTCGGGCACAGCGTCGGCACCCATCATCTTTACCGCCGCGCCCAAGACACTGGTACGGATCACAGGTGGTGTGATGCTTTGGCAGATGAAGACACTGACTAACTCGAATACGTTGCAACGTCTACCAGAGGTTGCTCGTGGGAAAGTTAAAGTGATCTCTTTGCCAGCTCAGGGGATCACCGATTACGGTATTGAACCTGTCGGTTCATCTGCCTCACCTGCGTCAGGCATTCAACTGATCTATGGCGATGAAGTCATGAATCTGGCACGCTGGCCCAACGAAGGCTATGTCAAAATTGTTGATATCCCTGATGGCAGCACTGGCAATACCTTCACGTATGCCGAAGATAGGCCTTCGCAGTGGGTGGACGAAGTTGATCCACATGGCCAAGGCTACTGGGCGCACGACTGGGCCGCTTGCGCCATCGCCTTTGACAAGATCAATCCCGCAACAAAAACCATCACACAAAAAGTACCAGGCAGCAATTATGGGTTCCGCAAGGGCGGCTATTGGTTCGGTTATAATATTCTGTGCGAACTCGATCAGCCCGGCGAATATTATGTGGATCGCCTGGACGGCAAACTCTACTTTTGGCCAACCGATAAACCTGCGAATACCTCAGCGGAAGTCTCTGTGGGGACACAATTGGTCAAGTTAGAAAACGTCGCCCATATACAGTTCCGCGGCTTGACCTTTGAAAACTGTAGAGGTGCAGCCATCCAGATTAATAAAGGTGAACGTGTAACAATCGCGGGTTGCACCCTACGGAACATCGGGCACCTTGCCGTGAGTATTCAGGGTGGCAAAGCCCATCGAATCGCAGGTTGCGAGATGACCCGATTGGGTGACGGCGGCATCAAAGCATCGGCGGGTAATGACCAGACACTCGAGCATTGTAATCATGTGTACGACAACAACCATATACACGATTATGGACGCTTCAGCATGACCTACGGTGCGGCGATACAGGTTGGCGGGTGCGGCCATTTAGTGTCACACAATTTGATTCACGATGGTCCCCATGTGGCCATCCTGTATGGCGGACGTGAAAACGTCATGGAGTACAACGAAGTCCACAGTATCTGCCTGACCTCGGGTGAAATGGGCGCCTTCTATACGGGACGCAATTGGACGCTGGTCGGCAATGTCATTCACGGTAATTACATTCACGACATCTACAATCCGCGTGCGCAGCGTAACCGTGCGATCATGCTGGATGATGGCGGGGCCGGAACCACGATGACACAGAATCTGATCGTCCGTGTGGCAGAAGGCATTTCACTTTCCGCCGTTGGAAATGTGATTGACAACAATGTTTTTGTGAACTGTCATCCCGCGATCTCCGGGTGGCAGACATACGAGACACCAGCCTCGGTCACGCCACCTAAGGGTGTCCATCCCGGAATGGTCGAAGAACTTTTTGCTGTGCCCGTCGATGCGTCACCGTGGAAAGAGCGCTACACCTGGCTGGCGATGCTGCGCAACGCGGTACGGGACAAGACACTCCGTGCACCCGAAACACGCACACGCGTTGAGCGGAATGTTATTTGGGGCGGACCGCAAGAATGGATGGTGCATTACAAGAACTATCCTCGGACCACAAATTCCTGGTTAATCGGCGAGAACAATCTAGCGGGAGTAGACCCCCTCTTTGTCAATGCCGAGAAAGATGACTACCGCATGAAGCCAGACTCTCCCGCCTTCAAGATCGGTTTTAAGGCACTGCCCATTGAAAAGATGGGGCTCTACGCCAGTCCCGAACGCGCAGTCTGGCCGGTCAAGCATACGCCACGTCTCATCTGTACCCGTCTGACGCCTGAAAAACAATAAGCCTTTTTGAATAACCCAGTATGAATATGTACATTCCTTTCAGTATCCACGTTGCACTCGCTTTATCACTATTTGCGCAACAAGGGGTCAAGCCGCAAAAAGAACCCGAATTTCTCAAAATGAACACATGGGCGGAGACGCTCGTCAGCAACCGCGAAGCACTTTTGAAATGGGAAACGCGTCTGGATGCTCAGGCAGGAACCAACAATACTGAGAAGTTTGGCGCAGGTGCTCTGTATCAGCGCGCCATGCGTCGTCGCGTTATTTTAGTTAAGGCACTTAGCGCGTTTCCAGATCCGACAGATCAGCTCGTGGCGCTGTGGGAGATTGAAGGGAACATCTGGTTGCAGTTGCCAGATTACACCCGTGCCTTGAACGATTGGCTGCCTGGCGAAAGTGCGCAATATTTTAAAAGTGCCTACCAAGCGGCCTCCGTCAAAAGTCTTCAAGAATTTAAGACAATCCTCTCCACGACGGACGGTATCAAGGCGAAGGTTCTCGAACCGCGAAAGAAAACGCTCGAGACCTGGTGCGAGTCCGTTCGTGTTGCCTTAGCTGCAGACAAAAGTACAGACCAGGCACGTCATCTTTATTACCAACTGTGCGAAGTGAAGGAGATGGCTGACCTCGCCACGCGTCTCGCTTCGATGCGTTTAGCGGTAAACGACCAACGCGCCATGTTCAAGTCGCGTTACCCTCAAGCCGAGGTTGCGCTTCGCGACATCACAGAGCGCGAAACCTGTCTGGAGCCGGCCTGGAAAATGGTACTCTCTGGGCATGCCCAGGCTCTCAACGAATTGATGGTCAATCGTCAAGCCATTCATGCCATACAGTCAAAAATTCTGTTAAACACGCCCTTACTTGCGTTTGACAAACTTCTACTGACGAAGGGAGACATCAATTTCGCTTCGAACTGGAGCGGCCCCAACACCATTGGAAATGAGTTGTGTGTGCTATCGCCCGTCACGCCGTCCGGCAAACTGACGACGATACACAAGGGGGCCATTTCTGATTATGACCTGCATTGGGACGGCAACCACGTCCTGTTCTCAGACCGTAAGACACTTTGGGAACTCGATCTCGTGTCGACGAACACCGTGCCACGCCGGGTATCGATGGAAAAGCCAGACATAGCGCATTACGACGGTTGTTATCTGCCAGATGGTAAGATCGTCTCAGCCTGCACCGCGTGTTATCAGGCAGTGCCCTGTACGGGTCAACCCGATGTGGGCAACCTACACGTGATGGATGCCAATGGCAAAAATGAACGGCGCATCACGTATGATCAGGATCATGACTGGAATCCCACGGTCATGCAGGATGGACGCGTGTTATATACGCGTTGGGAATACGCCGATATTCCTCACTATTTTTCGCGTTTTTTGATGCGGATGAATCCAGATGGCTCTGGGCAGATGGAGTACTACGGAAGCGGGTCCTACTGGCCAAATGCGATGTACTGGCCACGTCCGATTCCTGGCGATCCAAATGCCGTCGTCTGCATCGTATCCGGCCATCACGGGGTATCGCGTGTTGGCGAACTGATCATTCTCGATCCCTCGAAAGGACGCAAAGAGGCCAATGGTGTGGTCCAGCGCATTCCCGGATATGGACAAAAGGTTGAGCCGATCATTATGGATCGCCTGATCGAAAGAGTCTGGCCGCGGTTCGCAGCCCCGTATCCGTTGGCTGAACCGGGAAGCAACCTCGGGGCGGGCAAGTATTTTCTGGCGTGCGTGAAGCGCAATGAATTTTCGAGCTGGGATCTTTGCCTCGTTGATATTTTCGACAATATCACGCCCATCCTGACCGCAGCGAACTCCCCCGATATCTCCCCATGGTCTTCGGCTGGATATATGACGCCCGTGCCATTGAGAGTCAGGCCCGTACCACCGGTCATCCCGTCGGCATTAAATCCGGCGCAACCGGACGGAGTCATCTATCTGGCGGATATCTACCGAGGCGAGGGATTACGCGGCTATCCGCGCGGGTCGATCAAAGCACTGCGGATTGGCACGCATCACTACCGCTACTATGGCAATGGTGCCACCTATTCCTGCTCATTTGAGGGCGGCTGGGATATTAAGCGCATCTTGGGTACTGTGCCGGTTAACCCGGACGGAACCGCTTTTTTCCGCGTGCCCGCCAACACGCCGATCTTTGTGCAGCCGCTTGACGCAGAAGGCAAGGCGCAGCAGCAGATGCGGAGTTGGTATACAGCGATGCCCGGCGAGACCGCCGCCTGCGTGGGGTGTCATGAGCCGCAAAATAGCGTGCCCTCCCCGCAGGTCAACCGAGCGGTAAAAGGCAAACCCTCTGAAATCGCGCCGTGGAACGGAGCTGCACGTGGCATCTCTTTCGAACATGATATCCAGCCGATTCTCAACCAACGTTGTGTAGGTTGTCATAACGACACGCCTTATGCGGTGAACGGTAAGCATATCCCACTGGAAGACTTTCGCGACAAGCGTATTCGTCCACCGGAACAGAAACTGATCCCCAACAAATGCAGTTGGTGGGGATGGCTCGGGCCGGCCAACAAACATCTTCAAAAGCAACCAGACTGTTTTAGCCCGTCCTACATGCGGTTTCAAAAATACGTCCGCCGTGCTGGCTATGAGGCTGACCTGCACATGCTACAGCCGGCAGAATTCGATGCCGACACCAGCGTCCTGGTCCAGATGCTCAAAAAAGGGCATCAGGGCGTCACACTGACTTCGCTCGAATGGGAAGCGATCTATACGTGGATTGATTTCAACGTGCCGTATTGTGGCACCTGGCGCGAATCAAACCTCCCGCCAAACGAGGAACACGTGAAGCAGCGTGCCGCGTATAAGAAGCTCTACTCCGGGCTGGACGACCGCGACGAAAAGCTCCGTCCCGTTCCGCCGATCGCTCCTTTCCAACCGCCGAAACCTGAAGCCGCGAAGCCCTCCGGTGTCCTCACGGTTCCAGGATGGCCAATGACAGCGGAGCAGGCGGTCGCTGCGCAGAAAGCGAGTGGTGCGCAAGCGTTGACGCTCGACTTGGGCGCCGATGTGAAAATGAAGTTTGCGCTGATCCCGTCCGGTCAATTTGTCATGGGACGCGCGCATGGGTTTATGGATGAGGCACCGCAGACAGCAATCACAATCGACAAAGCGTTTTACATGGGAACAATGGAAGTGACGTGCGCGCAATACGCCCAATTTGATTCGCACCATGAGAACGGCTATATCGAAGGCCGTGGCAAAGACCGCGTGACGCGCGGCACCGACATCGGCACGCCAGAACATCCGGTCGTTCGCATCTCATGGAATGACGCGTTAGCATTTTGCGACTGGCTTTCAAAAAAGAGCGGGAAGGTCTGTACGTTACCCACGGAAGCGCAGTGGGAGTGGGCCTGCCGCGCGGGAACCGCGACAGACTTCCCGTCTGGAACGGAGCTGGGCAACCATCAAGCCAACATTGCAGATGAAAACATCCGGGACTGGAACTACGGACGTGCTCAAAATGGTTATACCGACGGAGCTCCGTACAGCACGCCAGGGGGACGTTACACGCCCAATGCGTGGGGCCTCTTCGATATGCATGGTAACGTGTCAGAGTGGACGCTCAGCGCGTACCGTCCCTATCCTTATTCGGAAAGCGGTGGAAAGACTACAGATTCGCTGAAGGTGATTCGCGGTGGCTCATGGAATGATACGATGAAATATGTTTCCTCCGCATCTCGATGGCGCTATCCAGCGCACCAGCCCGTTTATAACGTAGGTTTTCGTGTTCTTATTCAAAAGTAGAAAGATCAAATATATGAATTATCATCAAGCAGTTGCACGATGCCTCACAGGGTGGAGTATTGTGATAACAAGTGTAGCGTATGCGGCAGCCCCGATGACAGGACGTTTCGTGCGGCTTGAGCGAACAGCACTCGCTGGTCAAAAACAGTGTCTCAGTATCGCAGAGGTCCAAGTTTTTTGCGGAGGGAAAAATATTGCGCCGGAAGGGCGTCCCGACATGACCGATGCGTCTCAAAACCAACGGCGTTGTCCAGCTTCCGCAGCGATCAGTGGCGATACCAACACGCAATGGTGCGAACCTAATAATAACATCGCGCAATCCGGAAGTTCTGAGCATCCGTGGTGGGAAGTCGATCTGCTGGGGGAAAAATCGATTGACCGTTTAGTCCTCTGGGGTGCGCAGGATGGGCAGTCGGTGCTCATTTTGGGTGAAGACAGAAAAGTGAAATGGGCACAGACATTAGTCAAGCCTCCCAAGGAAAATGCCATTTTAGAATTCAATGGTAGCCAGACAGACGCACGGCTCGGTACAGAAATCCCGCGTGTTCTTTCGGCTGTACCTGAAGAGGAGATGCTTAAATACTACCGGAAACGTGGCACCTGGATCGAGACGGTACTCGCGACCTCTGACGCCGTGCAATTCGCATGGGGGTTACACCCGATTCTGTTATCGTTGTTACGTGATTTTCCGAACGACCGGGAAGCCATCGGCATGGAATTCGAAGGAAGTGATATTTACCACAGCCGCAAGTTCCCTCGCACATTATCGGAATTAGCCGAACGGTACTTGGGGCCGATGATTGCAACACAGCGTAACGCCTTTTACAAAACATTGGCTCAGATCAAAACTGTCGAAGACATGGCTCCCATTCGCAAAGCATACCGCGAAGCACGAGAGCGTGAACTTCGGCTGAACGTCCTATTCCGCTTTTTCGATCCCATCGCCCTTGAGCGAGCCATCGGCGCCTATTCATCCAAGTTTCCGAGCGTCTATAAGGACAGCGCGCCGCTCCTGCAAAGGCTGAAGGAGTTGCAACCTATTGTCGACGCTGCGAAACTGTCAGATACGCCTGAAGTGCGGGATGAAGCAGCCAACCGGATCGACCAGTTGAACCGCGACATTTACCTGCGCCATCCTGCCATAGACTTTAAGGATGTTCTGTTTGTCCGCCGAAGCCGGGGCAACACCGGATTGCCCGCCAACTGGGCCGGAAACTCTTCCATTCCCTTGCACGGCTATGTCAATGACCTTGTGCGCACACCGATTGCACAAGGGAAAGAGGCGGCAAAACTTGTCGTTTCCAGCACAGGCGACCATAACTTTGTGGGCAACGTCGCCCTCGATTTCAGCGGGGAACGGGTCATGTTCGCATCCGGGAAGGGCGCTGAGGAAGGATGGCGAATTTTTGAGACTGAATTGAAAAAGCCAGGGGTTCGACGTCAGATCACGCCAGACACGCCGCGTAACATCGACTATTATGATCCCTGCTATCTGCCAGATGGACGCCGCCTGTTTGTAGCCACAAGCGGATTTCAAGGTGTACCGTGCGTAGGCGGCAGCGACTATGTCGGCAACCTACATCTGATGGAAAAGAACGGCACTGTCCGTCGCCTCACGTTTGACCAGGACAACAGTTGGTGTCCGACCGTCCTCGCTAATGGGCGCGTGCTCTATCTTCGTTGGGAGTACACCGACACCGCACATTATTTCGCCCGCGTACTCATGACAATGAATCCGGATGGTACGGATCAGCAGGAGTTTTACGGCAGTAACTCGTATTGGCCAAACAGCATCTTTTACACGCGAGCCTTACCAGGATCAACCTCTAAATTCGCTGGCATCGTCACCGGGCATCACGGCAATAACCGCAGCGGTGAACTCATTCTTTTCGATGCCTCTAAAGGTCGCATGGAGACTGACGGTGTCATCCAACGCATTCCCGGCTTTGGGCAGCCCGTTGAGAACATTACCAAGGATACGCTTGTGGCCGGACGTTCACCGCTCTTCCTTCACCCCTACCCGCTCGATGACGGATTGTTCCTCGTATCCCTCAAAGAAGACGAATGGTGGTGCAACTATTTCATCGCCTTGGTCGATATCTACGACAACATCATTCCACTCTGGACATCCGCCAGCGACAACCTAATCGAACCCATCCCACTTAAAAAACAGCCTGCACCTATCCTGCCTAAAGACCGGCTTGTCAAAGGCGATAAAGAGTGTTCGGTCTATATGATCGGCGCGAAGCTCGGCCCCGGACTTGCGGGCGTGCCTGCAAATAAAGTGCGGCAATTGCGCGTCTACCAATACGATTACGCACCGCGAAATTTCGGCGGACATTACGTGATCGGCTTTGAAGGCCCCTGGGATAAGCGAGTCATATTGGGCACTGTCGCCGTGGAAGCGGATGGTTCCTGTTTTTTCAAGGCACCCGCCAATACCCCGATCGCTGTCCAACCACTCGATGCAGACGGCAACGCTCTCCAACTGATGCGCTCATGGTTCGTCGGAATGCCCGGCGAAGTGATCACCTGCATTGGGTGCCACGAAAAGCAAAACGCTGCTGCGCCTTCTGTGCGACCTTCCGCGGCAAAGCAAGCACCTCAGGCCATCACACCGTGGTACGGAGCGCGACGTAATTTCGCGTTTGAGCGCGAGGTGCAGAGTGTCCTCGATGAAGCTTGTGTCGGCTGCCACAACAACAAAGCCCTTGCCAAAACAAAAACCGGTGGCCAACTTCCTGATTTTGCAACCACACGTTTAGCCACCAATAAAACAGATGCTGTGCAGGGTATTTATTCTGTCTCCTATCTCAATCTGCATCCGTATGTGCGACGCAACGGCCCCGAGGGGGACTATCACATTCTGACACCCTTGGAGTTCCACAGCGATACATCCGAGCTTGTTCAGATTTTAAAGAAAGGTCATCATGGCGTAAAACTTACGGTTGAACAATGGGATCGTTTGATTACCTGGATTGATCTCAACGTGCCGTACTGGGGCACCTGGTCTGAAGTCATGAGCAACTATAAGCCCAGTCCGAAATACAACCCCGACACGCTAAAATGTCGCCAGGAGCTGGCCAAGCTTTATGCGGACGATGATTTTAATTCAGAGGTGATCAGCAATCCCTACACGCCCAAAACCTTTGTCCAGCCGCAAAAACCCTCAGTTCCAGAAGCCGCTCCTAAACTTGCAGGTTGGCCTTTTGATGCAAGCACAGCTAAACGCTCGCTTCAAAAACGGATTCCCGAGAGTGTTTATGAAATCGGCTGGCATCAGTCTATTCGCTTCGCATGGATCCCGTCAGGCTCTTTTGTGATGGGCAGTAATGACGAAACACCCGCCGAACGACCTGTAGGTATTGTGAAGATCGCCCGTCCCTTCTGGATGGGGACCGAAGAAATTACTGTCGAACAGTTCCGCCAATTCGATCCTACCTTTGAGGACGGTGTCTACGACATGCACAATAAAGATCAGGTCCGCCGCGGTTACTTCATGGATGACCCCCGTTTCCCGGTGATCCACGTGACGTGGGAACAGGCTAATGCGTTTTGCGCATGGCTCTCCAAGAAGATCAACAAGACCGTCCGCCTGCCGACCGAGGCTCAGTGGGAATGGGCTTGCCGCGCGGGGACAGTCACGCCGATGAACTATGGCGATCTCAACACCGATTTCTCAAAGAAAGAAAACCTCGCGGATGCCACACTCGTCCAGTTGGCTGTCTCAGGCATTGATCCTCAGCCTATGGTGAACCCCTCGCCCCTGTATGATTACGAATTGCGAGATCGGCGTTTTAACGATGGCGTATTGCATCTCGCCAAAACGGGAAGCTATACACCGAACGCATGGGGGCTCTATGATATGCACGGTAATGTTGCCGAATGGACACGGTCGGCTTATCGACCTTACCCCTACAGCGATTCAGACGGACGTAACAACACGACCGTGGACGAGCGCAAGGTTGTGCGCGGTGGCTCATGGTATCGTCGTCCACAACTCGCCTCATCCTCTTGGCGGTGGAGTTACCCAGGATGGATGCGTCCTTTCGATGTCGGCTTCCGCGTGGTAATTGAAGATTAAGCAAGATAAGGGAAAAAATGAGAAAAATAGCTATATTGTTTTTAATGACGCTGACGGCTTTGGCCGCCACATCCTCGACCACTCAACCTCTGTCTGCTGTTGTCACCTTCGACAGTCAAGTGACCCATCCTGCAGGAAGCCAGGCCCCTGGCAACCAGTATATATTTTTCGGAGCCCATGCGAAACCTGGCGACAAGGAGAGTGATGACCCAGCGATGAATCTGTCCAAGTTGACGGACTTTAATGTGACAACCAGAGGACGCATGATTCCGGCCAATCCCGCTTCTCCCCAATACGCCAAGGTCATCGCTCCTGGCGGAGCGCCCGTGGTCAACACAGGTCTGCTCTACAACGGGGGCCAACCCAACACCTATCGGGATTTCGCGACCTTCCGTATTACCAATCCTGCGGTGACCTCGTTTTCCGTCTGGGTTTTAGATAGCACGCTGAAGTCCACCGCCAACGGCAACGCGGGTCTGGCGTTTCGAATCAACGGTGGCGATCCAGTTGCCACTTGTGCAACCGTGAGAGCAGCCTTCAGCAATGAATTCACCCGGTTTATCGTGACAGGGGCCTCGATCTGCGATGTATTCACAATAGCGGTGCTCGGTGGTACGAATAACTCCTTTCTAAGCATTGCAGGCCTGACATTCGAGGTGATTCCGGATCCTGCCATGGCTGGAAAGAAAAATGCTCTTGTCGAACAGCCAGGCTGGCTCGACCTGAACAAAAACGGGGAAAAAGATATTTACGAGGATCCGACTCAGCCGCTTGAAAAGCGTATAAAAAACCTGCTGAAGCAAATGACACAGGAAGAAAAGGTCGGTCAGTTAAATCAACTGGTTTTGGGAAGAAGGCAGGACGATGTGAAGCTCTTCCCGCTGATGCGAAAGGGCGAGGTGAGTTCTTACATTTGGACAACCACGGATCCTGCCTTGCGAAACCAATTCCAGCGTATTGCGGTGCATCAATCCCGGCTAGGAATCCCGATTATTTTTGGCATGGATATGATCCATGGAACCAGTACGCTTTTCCCCATCGCTCTCGGACTCGCGTGTTCCTTTGAGCCCACATTGTTAGAACGGGCGCAGAGTGTTTCAGCACGTGAATCGCGCGCCGAAGGCGTTGAGTGGGTCTTCGCACCGATGTGCGATCTCGCGCGCGATCCGCGTTGGGGACGTGTAGCAGAAACCAGCGGAGAGGACCCCTACTTGTCCGCGCTTTGCAATGCGGCGCAGGTCAGAGGCTTTCAAGGAACCAATCCAGCGGCACCGGACCGTGTGGCAGCCTGCTTAAAACATTTTGTCGGTTACAGTGCTGTCACTGGCGGACGGGATTATAACGATTCCGAGATCACAGAGTGGACATTACGCAATATGCATCTGCCCTCCTTTCATGCAGGTGTAAAGGCGGGGGTGTTAACCCTGATGAGTAGCTTCAACACGATCGGCGGCATTCCTGCTGTGGCGAATCATCACGCCTTAACAGACATCCTACGTAACGAATGGGGCTTCACCGGCTATGTGGTCAGCGACTGGGAATCGGTCAAAGAGATGATTCCCTGGGGATATGCTAAGGACAAAGCCGATGCGACACGTTTGGCACTGAATGCTGGAAATGATATGGACATGAAAGCCGAAGCTTACGTGCCCAATCTGGCAAACGAAATCAAAGCAGGCCGCGTGACACAGGCTACGATGGATGAAGCGGTCCGGCGCGTATTGCGCGTTAAATTTCAAGTGGGGCTCTTCGATCAACCGTATGTGGACGAAGCAGCATACAAACCTGCACAAAAGAAGCCAGAGGATTTAGCACTGGCACGTGAATGTGTGACGAAGTCGACTGTACTAATCAAAAACACAGGGGTGTTGCCGCTCGGTAAGGCGATTAAAAAAATCGCGCTGATCGGACCTGTGGGTGATGACCACCGCGAAATTCTCGGCTGTTGGGCCGGGCGTTGCTCGTGGAGTGAACCGACGTTGGCCAGCGCACTCAAGGCTGCGCTTCCGCAAGAGACCACGCTGACCGTGGTGAAGGGCTGTTCCATCAACACGCTCCCTGGAACAAAAACGCTTCAAGACGGCCGCATTGTGCCTGATGAAAGCGCACCGCCCACAGATGCGGATTTAAAAATTGATGAGGCTGTGCAAGCTGCCAAGGATGCAGATGTAGTGATCATGGCGATCGGCGAGCCCAAAGGGTGGACGGGCGAAAATGCCTCACGCGCTTTTCTGACGCTCAGTGGAAATCAGCAGGCCTTGTTTGATGCAGTCGCTGCAACAGGCAAGCCCGTCGTGGCGATTATTTTTAGTGGCCGTCCTCTTGCGCTGCCTGCCGTGTGGGAAAAAGCAGCAGCCGTTCTTTACGCTTGGCAGCCTGGGAGCGAAGCAGGTAATGGCCTTGCAGATCTTTTACTCGGGAAAGTGTCACCCTCCGCACGCCTGAGCATGTCGGTTCCACGTGATGTCGCGCAGGTCCCCATCTTCTACAACCATTACAACACAGGCCGTCCACGCTCGGGTCAATACAGGGACATGAAAGACATGGATGCCAAGTTCTGGTTTGGTTATGGATTAACGTATACGACGTTTGAGTACAGCCCTGTTCGACTCATCCCTTCCACAAACGATAAGCCAGCAGAGGCTGTTGTGACCGTGGCCAACACAGGGAAGCGTGAGGGCATCGAAGTTGTCCAGATGTATATCCGTCAACTGGTGTGCCATGTCGGCGCACGGCCCAAGCAAGAGCTACGTGGCTTCAAGCGCGTTGCGCTGAAACCCGGCGAGAAAGCAGATGTGAGTTTTCCGCTAACCGGTGAGGTGCTTGGTTTTACCACTCTCGATGGAAAATGGCAAGTCGACGCAGGCGAATACCAAGTCTGGATCGCCCCTCATGCGCAAGATGGAACCCCCGTTAGCTATATCCACAATTGAATGGAATCGTTTAAATGAAAACACGTGTACTTTCATCGTTGACTCTACTCTTGGCGACCTGCGTTATGGCGGGCGACATCGTCATCAAGGATGGCGATTCAATCGCCTTTATGGGCGACTCCCTCACGCAGTTGGGGTATGTTCATAAACCGAACGGCTATATCCATCTGGTGATCGAAGGCCTCAAAGCGGCAGGTGTGAACGCAACTCCGATTCCAGTCGGGATCGGCGGAAACACGACCCGACACATGCTGGCCAGACTTCAGAAGGATGTCATCGACAAAAAACCGACGTGGATGACGCTGAACAGCGGGATCAACGACGCTGGGCCGCTCAGTGTGGAAGAGTTTGGCTCAAACATCACCAAGATCGTAGATCAAGCGAGTGCAGCAGGAATCAAAGTCATTCTCCTGACCACGACGGTCGGTGCCGGTGAAAACCTCGAGGCACCTAGCAGCCTCAAATGTCTGAAGTTCTGCGACGAGTTCAGGAAACTTGCGAAGGCACGCAATCTGATTCTGGTCGATCTAAACGCCATGATGACACAAGAACTGACGGCGCGCAAAAAAGACGGCTTGAAGGAACTCAAGCTCACGTATGACGGAACCCATCTCAACGGCTTAGGCAACCAGCTCGTGGCAGCTGAGATTCTTAAAACGATGGGGGTTTCCAGCGCACAGGTCGCATCCCTGCGCAAACGGTGGGAAGGATATCCCGGTGCGGTCGCTATGCCGGTAGTGTCCGTCAACGAATATATGAAACTCAAGGCCGTCGCTGACAAGAACGGAAAAACGATCGACGAACAAGTAAGCGAAATATTGACCCTCAGCGTGAAGTAATAAAAATGAAAATCAACTTCTTAACCTTAGTGACACTTATTGCCTTATTCCTAGCAACCTCTTCCTTTTCTGCCGGGCTTGCGCTGAAGGATGGCGATAAAATCGCAATTTTATCCGGACAGTCTTTTGACATCTGGAATTGGAGTCCCTCTGGATACATGCGACTGCTGACAGACGAACTCGCCAAGGCTGGAGTCAAAAAAGAACTCTGGCTCCCACTGGAGGGACAGAAAACAACGCAGATGCTCGAACGGCTTGATGCCGACGTCATCGCAAAAAAACCAGCATTCACGCTGATTATTCCGGGCACCGCGGACTACAATCCGTGGGCCGAACGAACCGTGTCTGTGGCTTTCACGAATAATCTAAAGGCCATCCTTGTCAAACTCCAAGCGGCTCACATTAAACCCGTTCTCGTGACAAGCTATGCATCCAACAGTAATCGGGGATTCTCTACCAATCCGAATGTCGCTGAACACAATGAAGCCATCCGGGCTTTAGCAAAAGCACACGGTTTGCCACTGATCGATTTTGTGAACGTTGTAGACATTGAAAAATCGCTGGTTCCCTTGGACGGAAGTCTTGCGGCGAAATGCATCGTCAATCAAATGTTCGCCGGAGAAGTGTTGCGAGTGCTGGGTATGGGTGACAATGAAATCGCCGCCTGCCGCCACGCGTGGCTGGACACGCCTGGAGCCATCCAGTTTATGCCTTCGGTTTCCGTCAACACCTATACGAAACTGAAAACGGCTGCGAACGCTGCCGGCAAAGACGTGGGAACGTACATGACAGAAGTCTTGCGTGCGAACGTCAAGTAGGGCTAGAAAACTAACTCTTTTAAAAGAAAAAAATAAAATGACAATTCCAACTTTTATTGCTCTAACACTTATGGCCACCGCCCTGCAGGCGCAAACGCCAGCTCCGGTTTGGGAACTGGGCAAGAGCCCCATCGATCCAAAAATGACCACAGGCAAAGTCGACGTCGTTAACGGCACGGTTATGCTGGACGGTGCGAATGCTTTTGCTTTACCGGCAAACCTGCTCGGAGCGCAGAACGACTATACCATTGAATTTGAAGTACAGCGCCCTGCTGACACGAAACAGGGTCACGGGCTCACGTTCGTGTCGAACACCGATGACAAAAACCATGCTGGACTCGGATTCAAATATTTTCCGCCCGAATATAACGCCATGTGGCTGTTCTGCAATGGGTATCAGACCGTTGAGCAGCGGGGTTTTCTGAACAACACATTCAACAAAATCACCCTTGCAGTCAAGGACAGGCGGCTGTCGGTGTTCAGAAACGGGCTGCTCCTCGCAGTGACCGACGAGGTCAAGCCGAGTTCACTTCCGCTGACATTCGGTGAAATACGAACAGCTCAGATCTCGCCCTATCCGCTGCGCAATATCAGGATTTACGACCAGGCTATTTTTCCAACCGGTTTTGATCAGAGCGCGGAACGTATGAGACACGTCAGCGGAGATCAATACACCATGCAGCGAGCGGATATTAAAAACCCCTCATTGCCGCGCATCCTCGTGATCGGCGATTCCATTTCCATGGGGTACCGGGGATTTATTACGGAGCACTTCAAGGGTCGGGCGTATGTCGATTACTGGGTGGGGAGCGGTTGTAGCTGGTACGGTAAGGCTCTCGGAGACAAAGACTCCACAACCGTTCGTTCGTGGAAAGGCGTACTCTCCAATGGCCCCTACAATGTCATCTCGTGGAACGCGATGACGCTCCACTGGTGGTCGCCGAGCCAGTCGAATCGCTGTCCGGAAAGCGCTCTGGCCTTGTGCGCGACTGAAGCTGTGGAGCATCTCAAGCAGGTGGCGCCAAAAACGAAGCTCATCTGGGTGCGCTGCACGCCGATCCGCTCCAACTTGGTGGACGGAACACCAACATTGGACAATCCGAACAACGCCCTTATGGTCAAGTTCAACGCGATTGTGGATAAGGTTATGGAAAAGCAAGGCATCCCGGAAGTCGATCTCTACGCCATTGCCGAGAAACAACTTAACACGATAAAACCTGGGTCGCAGGACAGCGTCCATTGGAATCAAGATGTCTCCCGACTCATGGCGACGGAGATCATCAAGGAAATTGAAAAGGCGCTTCAACAAAAATAAAAGAGATAGCTAATGAAAAAAACGATTCGAATTTCCGGAATATGCGGGGTTATCGGGATCACCCTGCTTATTGGCTGTGTTCACGACGACAAGGCGCCGGCTTTGCCAAATCCGCCGCCGATTTTCAAGGCGCAGGACGTCGGACGAACCGATCCGATTTTACGTTTGGTTGAATTTCCAGATGAGGACAAGGGCATGACCGTACGACCCATCTATCAGGTGGGTCACAAATGCGTGACCACCCGGATTTCCGGAAATCGTCAAATGAAAGCGCAAGCCCAGCTTGTAAAAATTTATGCAGCGGACAAGGAACTTTGCTCTCTTACCTGGTGGGGGTCGCTCAAAGACTTGGGTTGCGGCTGGCCGTTCGCCCCGCTTTTAAACGATCCGGATTCCCTGACGATCAACGCTAAGACGGGTGTCACCACGTATACCAAACCTTACAAAACCGAAGACGGCCAGCGTGCAGTCTTCACATACACACTCAGGCCGCTGGGCGATAGCAAGGTCGAGTTGACATGGAGCACGGGCTCTCGGCATGGCGTAGGCCTCTGGGCCTGTTTCAGTAACCTCTACCGTGGCAAAAAGATCACCATTGGTGGCGCTGAAATGATTCAACATTCGCGGGAAGAGCTGACGAACAACGTTGCCAAAATGCAGTCGTTCTCGGGCGACTTCGTGTTCGACGCGAATGATCCGATCAACGGTTTCAAACTGGAGATGGGGGATCTGAGTGGCGGCAACAGCGAGGGCGTCGCCGTGCACGACAAAGGACAGAGTGTTCACTACTCAGCCTCTTACCGGACAGGCTCTAAAAGCGACCCGACCCGGGGGCGCATCGTGATCGACCTCGGGCAGGTTGAGCTCCCCTCGGCCACGCTACCGCCACCTGTTGGCGGTATCGATTTCTGGAAAGACGACGCAACGCACGTGCCACTTCCGCCGACTCGTAACGTGATGGTCAACCCCAGCTTTGAGCAAGGGCTGCGCTTCTGGACGTGGATCGGAGGCGGAGCCAAATACACGCCGACCAACCGTCCCAAATACGAGGTGGTTCAGGAGGGGCTTTTCGGTCCGTCTGCGCTCAAGATCAATCCCGTGCAAATGCAGTCGCCCGGCATCCACACGCTACCCATGTCGCTTAACAAAGGCAAGACCTACACGCTCAGTTTTTATGCTCGTCTCGTTGAGAAGGGGAAACGAGGTGGCCTCTCCGTCGCACTCTCCAACGCGGCGCGCGGCGGTACAATCTCATCCGCACCTTGGGGCGATGTTGAAAACAAAGCGTCGCACTTCCAGATCACCGACCAGTGGGTGCGTTATCATCGGGTCTTCGTGGCAGATGCTGCCGGGCTGAAAGTGAACCTCTCTTCTGGGCAGGAAACACTTGTCGACGGCCTCCAATTAGAGGAAGGCAATCAGCCGACCGAATTTGTCTGCTCACCCATCGAAGGCAACTTTGTCACAGCGAACCCGGATAACGATCTACATCCAGGCAAACCGATGAATGCTGGGTTTATTTTCGTTGGCAAACCAAACACACACGGCGACGTGATCGTGACGATCCGAAATCCGTTTCGAGAAATTCTCTATACTGTCACGCTTCCGGTGACGATCGGCACAGCGGGAAAGCAAGTTGTCAAGTTACCGCTCACCGCTATTCAGTTCGGTACTGGCGTGTTCGCTGTTCAGACGGAATACCGCGTGTCAGGTGTCAAACCCTATTACGAGTTCTATCGCTTTTCGCTTATGAAACCACTGGACAACACCCAGCCGACCCATAAACTCATCGGCACCCTGGTGGGCGACTGCTACCGCGTGTCGCGCGGCGAGGATCTGGCCCGCAAGTATATGGAATGGGGCTGGGGCGGCACGTCCTGGACAGGCCTGGATACCATCACCGGCGAAACCGAAGGACGACGGTTGTTGAAAAAATACAAAATCATCAATGCGCAGACATCCATTTCCGGCTACCTGCTCCGCGACCGCAAACCCGAAGAGACACCGTGGTGGACCAAGGAGCGCGACATGTATGAGCTGGAGGCGATCACACCCGAAGTAGTCAAGTATGTCGAGGATAAGGCCTACGAGACACTCTCCAAGGTGGACAAAGAGTTGCTCCCCTACACTGCCTACGGGAACGAAGAGGAAAGCTCGCGTTATCCGGGCAGCGGACGGTTCGCCGACTACGTCAAGCTGCAGACAGCGGTCGGTCGTGCGGCACATCGGCTGGGCATTGGCTGCACACCCACCAGCGGCACGTCGGGTTACAGTCTGCTCCGCGGCTTTGAACCCTACGAGGGCTACCTGAAGGCCGCCCACGACGCAGGGTTCAAGTACGACGCGCTCTCCGTGCATCCTTACGGTTCTATCGACAAGGGTTCGCTCTCCACCTCAGACCTGGACGAAGAAGCCGCGCGACTCATCGAGCAGGGCAAACGCTACGGCTATGGCAACGAGACCCCCATCCTGTTCACGGAATTTTTCAACGTCCCGGAAACCCTCGTTCCCGCATGGGATGCGGGACCGTGTTACGACGCCTATCAGTCGGGCAAACCGACGTATGATTTTGGCAACCGCGAATTTGTCCAAGCCTCCTCCGCCATGAGACTTTACATGATCTGCATGAAGTACTGGCCTCGCGTTCAGTGCGCAAATATCTGGGTCTCTCAGCCGTTCATGGACCTGCACCTCACACCCATCGTCCTCTGCAAAGCAGTCAACACGCTCGGTCATCTGATGGGCGACATCGCTTTCACGGAAGACATCCGGCCCGCCGCAGGCATTCGCGGTTATGCGTTCCGTCTGCCAGACGGCACCGGCCTCGCACCGATCTGGACGACGCAGGCTGACGTTGAGAACGGCCTGCGCAAATGTCCGGTACTGGCGGTTAAATTCGGCCAACCCGTCGAATTTGTTGACTTCATGGGCAACCCGCGTTCCGCCTCAACGGATAAAGCCGGTTACACCAAAGTGGTTCTAACGCCTGCCCCGCTGTTCATCAAAGCGAAAGACGTCAAGAAACTTGCTAAAGCTCTGCAGCAAGCCGAACCCGACGACAGCGCGTCCTCGCTTACGGTTTCCTTCGAGCCCCGGCTCGACGGTACGATCACGGCGAAGATCAAGAACCTGACAGGCCGCAAGCAGAAAGGTGTTCTGGAGGTGAGTGGGCACAAGCTCCCCTATACCCTTCCGCCCACGGGCGAAGCGACGCTCGCGATTCCGACCTCGGACAACGGTTCATCCGGAAACACAATGCACCGCTGGGATGTCGTCTACCGCCTAACGCCCGAGAACGGCGAATCCCTCGCTGGCGAATGGAGGATGGACTATTTTTATGTCGCCCACACCGAAGGCCCACCGAGCTGGGAGACCATCCCAGCGATCGCGATGACCAACCGTAATCTGGGAAAAGGCGCTTCAAGTAATCCCAAGCCCGGCGACCACGATGCCAGCTTCAAGATGGCATGGGACAAGAACAACCTTTATCTGCGGCTTGAAGTGACAGACGACACGATTCTCGTTTTTCCAGACCGCTGGGCAAAACCTCAGGCCGAGCAGCGCCTCTGGGAATACGATGGCGCACTGGAGGTCTATCTGGACACAGGTGCTAATGGACGGTCCAATCCGTCGAAGACATTCGACAATGACGATTACCGTTACGATTTTGCACCGCCCAAAGATGCGAAGACCGGCGCGGGCGTTGTCCGCCGTTTCCGTGAGGTATATCACCAACTCGCTGACGGCGTCAACATGGCAACCAAAGAGGAAGCCGCACGAAAGATCGCGTGCGATTACCGTCGCACCGGCAAAGGCTTTGTCATGACCGTCACGTTTGCCCAGCGCTATATCGAGCCGATCGTTCTCAAGCCCGGGTTTCTTTTCGGATGCGGCCTTTACGTCCACGATCATGACGCTGATAATTGGCAGAATGTCAAGGGACTGAGCACATCAACGGAACTCGGTCTGCCATGCGACGGTCATCCAGAACGCTGGCCGCTGATGTTGTTGAAACCGTAAAACGAATAAAATAAAGAAAAGAGAAAAACGATGAAAAACATGACATGGATTGGGGTTATCATGGGTGCGGTTCTGGTTGCTGGGAACTTGGCGCGTGCCGAGTTATTCAACGACGGGGATACGGTCTGTTTTCTTGGGGACAGCATCACAAACGGTGGTCGTTATCAGAATATGATCTACAACTATTACCTGACACGCTTTCCCAGTTGGACGATCCGCTTTGTGAACGCTGGCCGCTCGGGCGACAGCGCAGGTGGTTCACTGGGACGTTTACAGGATGACGTCATTGATAAGAAGCCAAATGCTGTAGCCGTGATGTTCGGCATGAACGATGTGAACCGCGGTGCTTATGTAGCCAACCCAGACGAAAAAAAACGAGCAGCACAACAGCAGGCACTGGATAGTTACAAGTCCAACATGGAAAAGCTTGTCGGCCGCATCCGTGCTGAAGCGAAAGAGCCGAAGCTCTACTTTATTACCCCCTCTCCGTTCGATCAGACCGTGTTACTCGACAGGGAGAACAACCAGCCGGGCTGTAACGACGGACTGGGACGCTGTGCAGAGATCGTGCGGAATTTGGCAACACCGAACAATGCCACGGTGGTAGATTTTCATGGACCCATGACCACGTTCAATCTGGAACAGCAGAAGAAAGATCCGAAGTATACCCTTGTGGGCGGCGACCGTGTACATCCGGGTGCGCAGGGCTTACTGATGATGGCGTGGTTATTCTTAAAGACGCAAGGCGTATCCGCCATCGTGTCGAAAGTAGCCGTGGATGTTACAAAGAGTCGCGCCACGGAGAGCATTAACGCCGAGGTGACCGCCATTGCGAAAAAGGATAACGGTGTGACCTTCACCGTATTAGAAAAGGCTCTCCCCTTCCCGATCGATCCTGGAGCCAAGAGCATGTTGGCAATGATTCCGATTGAAAAAGATTTGAATCAAGAATTACTCTCCGTGAACGGACTTACCGAGGGAAGCTACGTGCTACAGATCGACGGAACCGCTGCAGGACACTATACCGCCAAGGAGTTAGCGCAGGGCATCAATCTCGGCTTCAACGAGGCGACACCTCAATTCAAGCAGGCCCAAGGCGTGGCAAGTCTCAACGAACAGCGTCGGAATGCAGAGGTACAGGCGCGCAGCCTGCTGAACACACGGCGTTGGATGATCAGTTACTACAAGATTAACGTCGATAATCCAGTAGCCTTGCAGGCTCATTACGACAGCTTCAAGGATAAGACGGCGTACAATGCGGGAATGGCGCTCAACTACATTAAAAACTGGCCCAAGTATAATGACTACCTCAAACAGAGTACCGAATTTGAGCAGAAGACGTTAGAGAGCCGCAAGCCCGTCGCTCACACCTTTGCGATCCTGCCAATAAGGACAGAAAAAAAGTAGGTCTTGCCGGTAACTTCAACTGGAATGTTGGAATGATGAGGTTGGATGCCTTGCTGGGCGTATAGGCGCCTGCCGCGCCGTAGCCTTGGCGTAGGAGGGTCCGCGCCTGTACACGGGTCCGGCAGTTGCCGGACCCGCATAATCATCCGGCTTCGTGTACAGGCGAGGACGCCTATACTCCCAGGCTTACGACTAGCCATTTGAAAAAGTTATCAGGCAGTTTATTCCCGGCCTGTCCGCCGTAGACGTATTCGCGTAGGCGCGTATTTCGGATGCTAAAAATTATTTTGACTGGGTGACCGGGTGACTGAGTGACTGAGTGAGCGTATTGACCGGATTGACGGTGTTGACCGGATTAAGAAGTTTCACTTTAGCACTTTAGAACTTCCCTGGCTCGGCGTAGCTCTCTGCGAAGCCGGCTCGAACTTTAGAACTTCTCCCCACACTTCTCCTCCAGCCATTTCCGTGCGGCCCTACAGCATCGGATGATGCCTGTGTGGTCTTCTGATAATGTTTTCAAGAACGCTTCCCTAAACTCTAAAGCCTTGCGTTCGAGCACAAGTCGAGCAGATGTTTGGTACTGAAACCCGCCATTCATCCAACCGACCTGTATGAGCACAAAATCTGCAAAGCAATGGATCCAATCGTAACTGACCGTCCTGCCTTGCTCGACTGCTTCAATCATCTTTGGACACGGAGCGCCCTTCATTTGAAGTCCCCATGCGATCTCTGGATTGCGTTCCAGTGTGCCATCCAGAACAGCCTGTTCCAGTAAATGCAAAATATCCAGTTTATCCGCATCACGCACAAGCCAGGACAACTGTTGGGCTTTACCCTTGACCGCCTCTGGCACATCCCGCTTATTGTGAACAGCGACTGCAATCAATATCGCCTCCCGTATTTCCTTTGTCAATTCGTTCAGCCACTGCTGTTCATGAATAATTTTTACGGCCTGCGCAGCATGATCAAAGGAGTCGCTATCCTTAAATGTCTGATAATCTCTAAGCTGTGAATAGCGTGCGGTGTCATGCAACAGTGCAGTTGCTTCACCGAGCTGGAAATCATCTGGCCCCCACACCTCGCCCACCATCACGCGCCGCGCATCTTCGACTACCCGAAGCGTATGCTCCAGTTTCAATTTCATCATGATCGGCAGTGTACCATCCGCATCACGAAAGGTGTCCACATACGCATGGTACTGCGCCGTCAATTTTTCAAACAAATTTTTTGTTATCATAAATTACTTTCAACTAGAATGATGGGGGGAGCCTTGCTGGGCGAATAGGCGCCTGCCGCGCCGTAGCCTTGGCGTAGGAGGGTCCCCGCCTGTTCACTGGTCTGGCGACTACCAGACCAGCCCTATACAGCAGGCTTCGCTGTACAGGCGAGGACGCCTATACGCCCAGTAATTCATCATCACCTATTTATTGAAATTGTATCCTCTATACAGCCGGCGAGCGACAATAAACACGATTAACCCCAGCAGCAGCATGGCCATTGAAGGCGCGGACGCTTCTACCGTGTCCAACGCGGCATTCGCGGCAAGCGTCTGCATCTGTTTTAACTCGAGCATCTTCCACTGCGCACTGTTTTCAACAACGATATAGGAACCTATATCCGTCACGACAGCGCTGGTCTTGCTTTGTTTTAAAATTCCGCGCCTCAACATATCCTGGCTGGGATTGAGATGCAGTTGAGTCTGGAGTTGCCACGCTAATGCGCCTTGCGCCCACGTACCTGTACACGGCATGAACAAGCCGTGCGCAGGCGGTACAAACTGTGCGCTCTCTGAATCCCAAACTTTTACCTGTGCCTTGACTGGGACGCCCGAGTCGCCGTCAAAACCTGTAAACACGCATGCCTTCTGACCCAGAACCGATAGCCATTGAACATGTTCCCCAACAGCAACAGGAATATACTGCTTCGCATCAACCGGCATTATCACTTGCGGAGCACCTTCCAAAAGCTTTTCTTCAGATGGTGTCTTATCCATCACCAGCACAGTCAAGGAGGTCGGGAACATCGGTACCCATGTATTTGCAACACGCACAGACTGCGCCTTCACCTTTGGAACCAACAATAGCTTTTTGGTCTCCTTTATCGGGTTGTTCCGTGCTCGATATTTATTCGGTGCAGTGACCACAGGCATTTTATTCCGTAAGAGCACCAGTTTAGGGACCCGCCACGAATCCGGACTCAGCGTAAAGCTTTGCGCAATATGAGCGGCGCTGCGGCGTATGGCCGCATCTAAATCGAGCCCACCACGCTCAGGCAACATCATCTTCTGACTCTGCAAGGCCAGCAGAGAGGGTTCGATCTCTGTCACGGACTGCACGCGCGTCTCATAGTTTGCAAAAACGATTGCCCGTACCCGTAATTTCAACTCATCCTTCAAGCGCGTAAAGGCTTTGACTAATGCTTCGTCTGTCCATTGCTGTCCCTTCGAGCAATCAAGGATGACATACGCGCCCTCCTCTTTCCACACTGGCTTTTGAAGAGGTGTCGATCGCGTAGACGCAACGAGGACGCCATTCGCATACGCCATCTGATTCACGATGCCGTCTGTGGACAACTCCACCCGACGGTTCCCAATTGTGAGCGCATCAGCAAAGCCGGACGGGAAGACCACCTTCAGTTCAACTTCACGTGTCTCTTTTGCTAGCACAGGGAAGACGCTCAACTTCAGCAGGTTCTCCCCCTCGTACCGCAGAAAGGCAGGATCGCGCCGTGAATCGCGGATCTGACGATGTTTGCCTGTTAGGTATTGATTGATCTCGGATATTAGGTCAATAGCCCAAG
>JBAXOG010000041.1:0-32614 GCA_037133395.1 bacterium
CTTGGGTGCTTCTTTTCAGGAAGTTTTTTCGACAAACCGTGAAGAGCCATTTTTTTCATAGTAAAAATCCTCTCTTTATCGATGGTTTAAATAGTCCACGGAGCCCGCATCGGTTGATCAATGAAACGATTCACCGCCGGATCGTTAGGGCAAATCAGTTTCACGGGATCAAAATCGAACCCGCGCCCAACGCGCATACCCACCAGGGCGAGATTGACCAGTGTGCATGAACGAAAAGCCTTGTCCTCGTTTAGCGGGAACGGAACACGCGTCTGTAGGGCATGGAGGAAACTGGAATCCTGAGGAAGCGGATCCGGCAGAGTGGCCAGGAGTTTTCCCAAATCAGGAATATCCGATTGCATACGTGGGAACAGTTTGCCGTTTGGACCGCTAATAAACGGTTCATTCTTCAGAGACCCATCACCATCCAGAATAATTTCCGTTCCATCTGCATACTTTAACGTGATGCGACGAAAACTTCCGACCGCTTCAGGATGTTGTGGGGGGGCATCCACATCCACACGAATTGGACTTTCTTCATCCTTACCTAAAATGTATTGGACCGGATCAAGATAATGCTGGCCCATATCCCCCAACCCGCCGCCATCATAATCCCAATATCCACGGAAATTCCCATGTACGCGATGCGGATGGTAGGGTTTATAGGGTGCCGGTCCTAACCACATATCATAGTCGAGGTTTTCTGGAACAGGTTGAGGGGTTGCATTCACAAGCCCAGTCCAGCCAAACTTCAAGGTAAACCCTTGGCCTTCGCCAACAATCGCACGAAGCGGAAGACCTAATAGCTTATTTTGAACGACCTTCTTAATAGGCTTCACTTCTGTGCCGAAGCCGTAGAAGCCGCCATACATACGGAACCACGTATTGATGCGGAATATACGTCCATTCGCCTTGACAGCATCAACGACCTTCTTGCCTTCGCCAATGGTGCGCGTCATGGGTTTTTCGCACCAGATGTCCTTGCCAGCCTGAGCGGCATAGACGGAAATGGGACCATGCCAATGCGGAGGTGTGCAGATATGCACGACATCGACATCCTTACGCTGCAAGATATCGCGGAAGTCGCGATAACCATCGACCTTACCGCCAAAAAGCTTTTGGCCTGCTTGGACGCCCTCCTCCATACGTTTACGATCAGGATCGCATACCGCCACCAGCCGTGTATCTGTCAATCCAAGATGCGCACCCGAATGTGCAATACCACCAAACCCAATCAGGGCTCGCGTAAGCTGATTGCTCGGCGCTGTCTGCGAACGCAGAATATGCGCAGGCACAATTGTAAAGGTGGCTGCGCTACCTATTGCCTTTAGAAATGATCTCCGATTCTTCATAATATCCCCTCCCCTTTTTTTATTAAAATGCCGCCAATCGACGTATCGCCTGTGCGATGTCCTTGACCCGTTGTGTTCCAGCTTCACGCTCGATTGCGAGCGTGCCGTTAAAGCCAAGCGCACTCAAGGTATTCAGGAATGCGAACACATTTACTTCGCCATCGCCCCAAGGCACTTCCGATCCCCACGTACCGTTGACCTTAGTGCGGAATGCGTCCTTCGCATGCACATGACGAATCCAGGGCGCCAGAATCTTCAAGGCTTCGATGGGTTCGTCTTTGTTATACAGAATCATGTTGGCCGGATCAAAGTTCAACATCACGTTCGGATGATTCAGCGTGACTAAGAAATGCTTGAGATCTTCAGCCGATTCCTGTCCCGTCTCCATGAGCAAGGTCACGCCAGCCGACTTGGCTGCATCGCCGAGGAAGCGAACACGATCATAAAACTTCTTTGCATACGCAGGCTCTGAATGATCCAGAAATCCGACATGCATCGAAATATACTTTACACCCAACTCAGCAGTAATAGCGCAAGCCTTCACAAACGAATCCGAGGCCAAAGCCCATTTGCCATCTGGGGCGATCCCCCCCGTGGCCTTAATGGTATCAAGCGTGGTGTAGTCCTCATAATCAAAATGAAGCATCGTCGAAGAGATGGTCCAGTTCTGGCGCTTCACAGCATCCAGATACGACTTGCTTTCTGCTCCCAACGCAGGCGCTAACGCCAGATGAATGTGATCGACATTCATTGCGGTCATAATCGCCCCTATTTCATCGATGTTCTTCTGGAAAGACCAACTACAGACACCTATTGAACACTTACCTGATCGCATCATCACTTGTTACCTTTCTCATTTAAAACTTCAAACTGCCACTGACTACCTCTATAACTTTAGCACTTTAGAACTCTCGAACTTTAGAACTTCTCCCTACAACTTCACTGTCTTTTTAGTTTTAGCGGATTTCTTCTCTGCATCAACAATGCGAACCGAATCACAGGACTGTTCAGGCGTAATCACGCAAGTCACCTTTTTGCCGTTAACAAGGTCAAGAAACCACTTCAGTTCATATTCGTATCCATCGCCCGAAGCAAGCTTTGGTTCGAACGCCTCACCTTTTGCCGGATAGACACAGAGTGCCTTCTCACGTTTGAAGTCTAATATCGCGACAGCCTTCTCAAAAGTCACGTGGTACGACGCTTCAAATCCCATGGCGGGATTGATCGCCCAACTACCATCCGACGTCACAACAGGTCCGCCTACATCATACTGGGTGCTGATGTGCTGCATAACGCCATCCGCACCCCAGACTGCGGTACTCGTGACAGACTTCGGGAGGCCGAACAAGAAGTGGACCATATCGGTATCATGAATATGCAGATCCAGTGACACACCGCCGCTCTTGCTCTCATCCATAAACCAGCTCTTGCCTTTGCCCCATCCCGGTTTAGGACTGTAGCGACGGAAGGACGCTGCAAGCACCTTGCCGTACTTCTTGCTGTCGACCAACTTCTTCAGAAAGACGTAAGCGGGCCAGAAGCGCAAGCAATGCGCAATCATGAGCTGGGTGCCCTTAGGGGCTGCTTTCTTCGCCTTGAGCATCGCCTTGCAGGAGGCCGTATCTAAAGCCATCGGCTTTTCGCAAACGACATGGATACCCAGCTTCAACGCCTTAGTCGTCAGCACCCCATGCAACGGCGTGGGCAACGTGATATCCACAACATCCGGCTTAACCTCTGCCAGCATCTTGTCGAAATCATCATAGATTTTGGCATCACCAAAATCTGTTGACGCATCCACGCCAGCCAGGTTTCCGTTTGAAATGGTCGAAGCGAACTGGGACAAATCCTTGTCACACAAGGCGACGACCTTGACGCCCTTCATCTTCTTCCAATTCGCGTAATGCATACGCCCCATAAATCCAAAGCCAACAACTGCAATGCGTTTCATATCGAATTCTCCTGTAGTTAGGGAGCTCCATCAATGTTTGGTACTATATCATTTATCTGTCAGATATGTATTGTATAATTACGACAGGTTTGTGTATAATTACGACATTCCTTAAAATACGGTATTCCGCTATGGCACCTCAAAAAAATCAACCCGCCAAAGATTTTATTTCAAGGCTCGGAGACTTTGAAAGTTTCAAGCTTTTGTTGGACACCATGCCCGACACGGCCTTCTTCATGAAGGATCTAAAAGGACGGGTCATGATGTTTAATCGTCGTTCCTGTGAAATCTATAACATCGACCATGAATCTGAAATTATTGGAAAAACCGATTACGACTTACACCCGAAATCCCTGGCAGATAAGTATGCGCATGACGACCAACAGGTCATGAAGTCCCGCAAGCCTATTATCAATGCAACCGAACTAGCACCCAATAGTTCAAACCGTCTTGTCGTTTACAGCAAAGTTCCACTTTTCAACCGAAATAATAAAGTAATTGGGGTTGCAGGACTCTACCGTTTTATCGATGACATCAGTGATATGCCTGACTGGTACGGACACTTCTCAAACGTTATTGAGTTCATTCACAAAAACTACCCCCAAACAATCCACGTGAATGAACTCGCTAATTTATCAAAAACTTCGCCGCGTCAGCTTGAACGCCGATTTGTTAAAATCTTTGGCATAACTATCAGCGATTATATTTTAAAAACCCGAATTAATACCGCCATTGACTACTTAGAACATACCAACCGGACCGTGAGCGATATTGCACAATCCGTTGGCTTTTATGATCATAGTCACTTCATCCGCACCTTCAAACGACTGCGCGGGTGCTCGCCCAAGCAATATCGTGAGCGACATGCGAGACAGCAATAGGCAGCAGAGGCAGTTGGCAGTGGTCAGTGGGGTTCTTTTCGAGATGATCGATTTCATCGACCCATTCGATTCTCTCTGTTCACTCGACTCTTTTGGCCATTTATTACTGCTGACCACACAACGCATGGATGTGCGTCACAAAGTCCGGGAAGGATTCATTTAAAATTTCCGCATGCTGGACAATGACAGGCTCAGGCGAAGCAAGTCCAGCAATCGCGAGGGACATCGCAATCCGATGATCACCTGCACCATCCCCTATCCCGCCTCTCAAGGTCCTGCCGTGAATGGCGAAACCGTCATCATACATTTCGAGCTGAACACCAAGTTTTTGCAATTCACCACACAATACGGCAATACGGTCGGTCTCTTTAAAGCGCAGTTCACGCGCATCACGAACAACCGTGACGCCCTCTGCATAGCAGGCAGCAATGGCAAACGCCGGGAATTCATCAATCATCCTTACGACCAAATCTCCGGAAACCGTAATGGCTTTCAATTCACTTGAAACAAGATGAATATCGCCGACAGGCTCACCAGCCACCCTACGCTCATTATCAATCGTAATCAACGCGCCCATCGCTGAAAGCACATCCAAGATTCCTGTCCGCGTCGGATTCAGCCCCACCTCGCGAATGCAGATCGAAGATCCGGGAACAATAGCCGCCGCAACCAGCAAGAATGCAGCAGACGAAATATCCCCTGCCAGCGCGATGTGCAAGGGTTTTAGTGCGCTTATCAATGGGCAAATCTCAACAACCCCGGGTGACCACTGAATATCCGCACCCATGGCAGAAAGCATCCGTTCCGTATGGTCACGTGATGGGCCAGGCTCACGGATAATCGAACAGGCATCTGCCGCAAGCGCGGCAAGGATCACGCAGGACTTCACCTGTGCGCTTGCAACAGGTAACGTATAGTCAACCGCACGCAAAGGAGAGGTTGAATCACGCCGTGCTAAGTGCAACGGCGCACAACCATTCGTTGCGACAATCGGCGCCTGCATCAGGAGCAACGGCTCTGTAATGCGATTCATGGGCCGTTTCCGCAAGCCCTCCGAACCATCGAGCACACAAGGCGTCCCCGTAGCGGCTAATGCGCCAGCCAGCAGACGGATCGTTGTCGCAGAGTTTCCGCAATTGATGGGGGAAGAGGGTTTGCACAAGCCCTGGAACCCGCGCCCTGTCACGACAAGCTTGTCACCTTCAAGTCTCCACGAAATCTGCAAAGAGGTCAATGCATTCAACATCATGCGCGTGACACCTGAAACAAGGAACCGCTCAATGACACTTTCTCCCTCAGCTAAAGCTGCAAACAACGCAGCCCGATGCGACAAGGACTTATCGCCCGGCAAACGGACGTCGCCCTCTAGTTTTTTAGCTCTTTTAAATGTAAGTTCTGGCATATAAATTCAGTGGAATAATGGAATTATGGAAGGGTGGAATGATGGGTAGAGCCGAATACCGTCCTGGGAGGGGCACGCGTCTGCGTGCCTTGGACGAGCAGACGCTCGACCCTCCCGAAGATCTCCAGTATTCCAAGATTCCTGCATTCCATTATTCCGTGTTTTAGGAGTTACTTCGGTCCACCAATAGGCCAAAGGCTTTTACAGGGCCGGCGTCCAGTAATGACTTGGATTCCTCTTCCGTTAGGGCAGGTGCCGCGCCGATCTTTGCAACAAAGGCGTTACGCTTGGCAAGATCCTTGTATTCACTGACCATGCGTTCACTAAGATACGGGGCATGCGCATAAAGTCCCAGCAATGTTTGACCCACCATGATCTGCATGCCTTGTGTAAATTCCGCAGCATATTTGCTGAGCACAGGCCCAGTGATATCATCCACAAACGGCAAACCGCCCTTATTCATCTCGGTTCCTATGTTAATCGGCAACTGGCGCTTGATGCATCCCCTGACAATCGTTTCCAGATTGGCCTGCTTACGCGCGGCTTCGTCAGGCTTCTTCAGATTCCAGTTACGATCAGGAATAATATTCAATGCTGCCGCACCTTTATGGGTCATCAGGTCCAGTAGATGCTCTGCCTCCGCTTCGCCGCCACTTGTGCCATCCAGCCAGGCAATGGTCGGGATCGCACCGCAGGAATGCACCCATGCGAGAAAGTCATCTGCACGCGGAAAGGTCTTTTCGGTTGGCTGTATATAGCCAATACCACCACGCTTTGCAAGCGCGCTACGGACCAGCTCTTCCATCTTCGGCCCATCGGCTTCGATGGCAGGATAAGAGGAGATGTCGCATTTCAGCAAAGTAGCCCAAAACGCTGCACGCTGAGCACCGTCAGAAAACTGCCTGATGGATTTCTGGATATACGCTCGAATAATGTGCCGTTCCGTCGCGACACCCATAGGCGTCAATGGCACAACATCGCGTGCATAATCAAGAGCAATACTCGGCAAGGCGGCATTAATACGGGCGATAAGCGCATGGTTACGGCTCTGTGCACCATGACGCAAATTCTCAAGGAAGACTGACTGCTCGGTACCGAGCTTGGGGATAGACGTAAAGCCACAGCCCATAATATAGGCGACTCCGGGTTCGCCTGGCGAGCTGATATCAACATTCGCTTGTTCGCGCACATACGAACGCGTCTCCAAATGAACAGCCGTGCGCAAGGATAGCGCGCGGCCTGCCACAAGAAATTCCTCAAGGCCATCCAGGACATCAAAATCGCAGAGCGCCGCAGCAGTCAAACCGCGCATCCTGCATTCCCACGCAATACGCGAGGGCGACCAGCCATCTGCATTGTACGAGAAGAAAGAATGGCAATGCATATTAAACAGAGATCCCGGCTGTGGAAAATGGGCCGTGGCAATAAAGGCTTTCAGCGTATCACGACGGGTTTCCAACTTAAAGTTGTTCAACATTTCAGTATCCATTAATAATCTCCTATTTCAATTTTTCGAGGGGGCTAACACCTGCATCACCGTTGACGAGCGTCCCTTGGTCTTAGCCCAGACCATGCATGCCACGCCGCAAATAAAAATAAAAATGCTGATTGTTTGCCCGATCGAGAAGGGCCCCACCGCTGCGCGTGGATCACCTCTCGCATATTCAATAAAGAATCGCAGGATCGCATATCCCATCAGATAACATCCGCCCACAAAGCCGCGCTCTTTATAGTGCCGGGGATACAACACGAAAAGCACAATGAATAAAATAAGCGTCGCAAAACTCTCTATCAATTGCGTGGGGATGACTGCTAATGCTTTCATCGCCGTATGCGGAAGAAGTCCTAAACTGACCTGTTCATGCCAGGCGGGCGAACCTTTTGGAAAGCAGACACCATACCAGGCATCCGTCCTATCACCATAACAGCACCCATGCATAAAACATCCCAAACGACCAAAGAATTGACCCAGAGGAACAACTGCCGCCGAGACATCACCGGCGTCAAAAAAATTCACCCGATGATAGACCGTATAACCTATATACAATATCAGCGCAGCAATCAGCCCGCCATAAAACATCAGTCCGCCCTGGTCAATACGTAAGATCGACATTGGATTATGTGAAAACTCGGTTGACCAATGTTCAAACACATACGCCGTTCGCGCACCCACGACGGAACAAATCATCACTAACGTCAGCAATGTCGCCACATCTTCATACGGCTGATTCGTCCTTTTTCGTAGATAAACAATTGCGCGCCAAGCAAACAAAAAACCTAACGCCATACACAACCCGTACATGTGCAAAGGTATTCCACCTAATTGAAAAAGCTCAGAATGCATAATTTGTATTCTATTTTAGGCATTTACTGAACAAGGTGCAATTGAAAAACAGCATTATTTTCGGCTATACGACAATAACCGCATCTGTTAAACTAATGCTTATGAAAACGAATACATCGATCATACCAGATCCTGTTCGAGATTTATTGGTGCAGGCCGCAAAATGGGCTGCACGCAATGCATTTTGTCCCTATTCACATTACCCTGTAGGTGCGGCTGTGTTAATGACTGATGGACAAGTCTATACGGGCTGTAATGTGGAGAATGCCTCATTTGGATTATCAATATGCGCTGAACGAGTCGCCATCTTTAAAGCTCTCAGTCATGGAAATCGCTCATTCGCCGCCCTTGCGGTCGTGGGTGGTACACCTAAAAAACCAGCAACACCGTGTGGCGCATGCCGTCAAGTCATGGCTGAATTCATGGCACCCGAAACCCCTGTTTACATTGCAGCGCTCAAGTCTGGCAAGCCAACGATCGCAACATTAGGCGCCTTGTTGCCCAATGCCTTCGTAAAATAATGCGTATCTACATTGATTTTGACGACGTCCTGTGTGAGACTGCGCAAGCGCTTTCAACGCTCGCGAAAGGCATGTTCGGGCGCGATGTACCTTACGAAAATATCGAATTCTTTGATTTGCAGAGGGCGTTTTCGTTGACCAATGAAGAGATCGATACCCTCATGGTTCGTGCGCATGAGACTGATTTTCTACTCTCGCTCAATCCAATCCCTCATGCCGTCAGCAGCGTTCAGGCTTTATGCGATACAGGTCACAACGTCGTGGTCGTCACAGGTCGGCAATCCGTTTGTCACGAAGGCACAGCGCAGTGGCTCCTCAATCATGGCCTTGGGCATCTGGATATTCTGTATGTTGACAAGTATAAACGCGCTCCGGTAATACCTCATCCTCATGTTCCTCGGATGTTGAACATCGGCGACCTCAATCGGCTTCACTTTGATGTCGCTATTGACGATTCCCCGACTGCGCTCGACTTACTAACGCATCGGACCAACTGCCAGATTATCGTCTTTGATCGGCCCTGGAACCAAAATTATGAAGGCGCGCCTCATATTAAGCGCGCCTTCACATGGCAAGATATTCTCGCGTGCCTGTAATGAGGTGTCAGGGTTCAGGGTTCGGGGTTCAGGTTGGACGTTCGATATTCGATGTTGAATGTTCGATGTTCGCTGTAGACTGTTTCAGTCTTCCATTTTCAACTTTCAAACTTTAGCACTTCCCCTCCCTGGCTCAGCGTTTCATCCGCCGTAGGCATCGCATAGGAGGAAACTCTCAGCGAAGCCGCCTCTCCTTGGACATTGATCATTCCTTGTTGGATATTGAATATTCAGTCCACTCTTCCCGTAGCAGCCCATTCGGTGCCACGTAAAATAAGTGCTGAGCATCCTTCGTTCTCAATCGACTTACTACTGTGTCCCAGTACGAGGTTGAAACAACGTCCCTTTCCCAATTCCGTTGTCATGGCCACGACCTCTGGTTCGCCTGAGCCGCCGCCAATCTTGCCCGTCTTCTCTTTGGGGATAGTGGCTGTTGCCAGCACCTTGCGATCGGGATTGCGATTGGAGAGTTTCTGCCAGGGCTCGTCAAAGGTCACAAAGTCCTTCAGTCCCTTGGTAATGGGATGATCTGGGTTGTTAATTTTGACCGTATACTCCTGCTGAGCTGGATGAAAGGTACCCTTCTCCCAGGTGCCACCGATGAGACTCATGAACTCCGGCCAGTTGTAGAAGATACTTCCGCCTGCATGAAAGATCACCACGTTGCCACCCTTCTTGACCCACGGAATGAAGGCGTCTTTCATAGCCTGACTCCATTCACGCTTGTCCTTGCCAAAGGTGTTCCAGTTAAAGAAGACCACATCACAGGATGTCAACAGTTCAGGTGTCATATCCCATGGCGCCTCATTGACCGTCACAAAGAACTTCGGATTGGTGGCGTAAACTTTTTTAAGACTGGCCGTTGTTTCAGACCAGTTATGATTGTTCGCCCCTGTCAGCAAGAGCACACGAATCTGTCCAGGCGCCGCCTGCGCAACCGGGGCAGCAGGAGCGGGCTTAACCGGTGGGAGAACCTTTGCCGCTGCACCAATTGCGAGAATTTCAAGTCCATTCACCTTCACGTGGTCACGGGTGGTCTTAATTTCGACAATCACTTTTCCCTCTGCATTTGCCGTAATATCCTTTGTGACAGTAAAGGCTTTACAATGTTCTCCGGATGGAAGGTTATCGACAATCTTGACACCATTCACAATCACATCCCCTGCCCGGCCGCCAGGCGCCTTGTGAAAGAGTTCCGCATAGTGCAGGCGAATCTTGTACGCGCCATTCGGCGTCAATCCAGACAAGCGATAGATGCAATCCCCAAAGCGACTCGTCTGATAAACCTCTTCAGGTGCAGCATTCTGAACTTCAGAAAGGTCAATAGCCGCTTTGACCGAGTAAGGTTTCCCACCTTCAAAATCCGCATCCGCTTTAAAGTGCCCAACCGCAGGTCCGCCACAATTGATAGCGATGACGGCAGTCTCCGAATCATCAATCTTTAATGTTAATGCCAGCTCTTTTCGCAGGACTTCAGCCTCTTTACCGCCAATACTCTTCAGTGCTGTATGAATAAGCCGTTTTTCATCGTCACGCTCAGCAATTGAGGCCAAGGTGCGCAGCACAGCCACCTTCTTTGCCGCATCCGCCATATCCTTTTTATCCAGCATGCTCACGGCATTGCGCAATGCAAGAATTTTAACAGAACGTTCTGCATCACCCTTGGCCACATCGACTAGCGCATCCAATGCCATGGGCTGATTCCACTTTGCAAAATTCCGCACAATAGCTTTGCGGTATTCAACATCCCCTGTCTTGGCCTGATCGATCAGAAGCTTACAAATTTCTGGAGTCTGCAAAGCCGCCAGTACATCTAGAGCATCTGCACGAGCCTCGGGTTTCATGTTTACAAATTGAGTGCTGATTTCTTTCGCAACATTCTCGGTGTCTGGTACCTGTTGCACAACCGATGACAGCGCAGCCACCAACGGCACACGTTGATCTGCTGGCAAGGCACTGAAAACAAACGTGATAGCCTTCGCGAGATCCGCCGATTGAAGACAGACACGGAACGCCCCTGCTGCTGCCTGATTGACACCCTTATCCGAATAGAGCGACGCATCGCACAGACGGCTAATCAACTCCTTCTGGTGACGCGAAGCCAATAACTCAATGGCTTTGCTCCGAGATGCCACTTGCTTCATCTGCTCATACAAGAAGGTATCTACCTCTTTCGATGAGCTCGACGCAAACATGAGCATGGCGACGCGTGCTTCTTCTCCATCCTTTAACGTTGCGGCGAACATCGGAGCAAACGTTTCAGGGTTATTAGAAACCACCCCGGCCCGCAAGCCAGCGATGCGAACAACCTCTGATTCATCAGAAAGCGCCGCAACCAAAATCGTCTTCACCTGCGCATGTGCGAAGTGAGGCGTCAGTGCGCCAATGATACGCGCCTTTTCTTCATCCTTCGCAGCCGCCAACGCCTTTACAGCAGCAGGAACAAGCGCAGCGGATGTCTTGACCGCCTTGACTGCTGCGATACTTTGCTGCAAATCACCTGACGAGAAGGCCGCCTCAATAGCGGACGCATATTTCGTGGGCTCAAGGGTTGCGAGAATACTGAACGCTGCATATTTCACAGGAAGCTTTTTGGAAGCATAGCAGGCTTCCAGTAACGCTTGGCTTTGTTTTATATCGTTTGCAGCACAGCGCGCACCAGCACAGGCCATTGCAGCGTTGCCAGCAACAGCGTCTTTGCCTGCCTTTAACGCAACCAGCAATGCTTCTCCCGCTTTATCATTTCCGATCTCGGCCAGAGCCTCTGCTGCAGCATACGCAACATTGGGTTCCGAATCATTGAGCATCTTCGCCAACGCGTCAACACCCGAAGGATCCTTTTCACGGCCAAACGATTGGGCCGCATTCGCGCGCTCCACTGGATTTGCAGATGCGAGCGCAGCTTGATCTGCGGCATAAAGAGCGGTCGAGGCCGCCAGCAATGAGATAATAATCACTTTTTTCATTTTTAGTTTTCCTCACGGACGACCTGTAGGTCGCCCTTACTGATTGGACCTTCAGGGGGTTACGCAATATACGGTTGACGTTGAACTTTGCGGCGCATCATCTTCTGGGCTTCTTCATCTCCGACAATGGTCTGCTCGGCGAGGTCCCATTTAATCTTGCGTCCTGTGAGACACGCGATGTTGGTGAGATGGCTGATGTTATCCGAATGATACGCGCCTTCAATATTGCTGCAGGGCATTTCGCGCGTCTTAATACATTGCGCAAAGTCCGCAGTGTGATGGAAGCCCGTGGTATTCGCACGGCATGGCTTAGTTGACTGCGGGATTGGCGAACGGAGCAAGTTAATCGGATTTGCTTTGAGTGCACCGCGTGAAATACTGATGCTGCCATTTTCGCCGATAAAGGTCGTGCAGTCTGATCCCGACTTGAATGTGAACTCCACACCGTTTGCGAAGCGTCCTTTTGCGTCCCACTTACCAACCGTGTCAAAGAGGCAATCAGTCTTGCGTTCACCGGTGGCTTCAATTTCAACGGGTACGCTGTCGGGCAAGTCATGTAGAGCCCAACACATCACATCCAGCGGATGCGCACCCCAGCCACCTAGGAAGCCAATGGCACACTCCGAAGAGAACCATCCGCCTCGATTGGTGCAGCGGTCCTTGGTATAGGGACGATTCCGTGTCGGCCCCACCCACATATCATAATCCAGTCCGTCAGGAACAGGAATAGGCTCAAGGCTACCGCCACCCACTGGACCCCCGGGCGCGACAACATCCACGCGGCTGATCTTGCCCAGGATCCCCGAGCGCACCAGTTCGCAGCCGATCCGGATATGCGAGGATGAACGCTGCTGCGTCCCATATTGGAAGACGCGGTTATACCGGTAAACCGTCTCGCGCACATGCTTGTTGTCATCAATGGAGAGGGTCAGCGGTTTTTCAATATAGACATCCTTGCCAGCCTGCATCGACAGAATGGCCACGCCATGATGCCAGTGGTCATGTGTTGCGCAGACCACGCCATCGATGTCCGGACGTGTAATCATCTCACGAAAATCCGGATAGGCCGTACAGACATTGGCACCATATTTTTGATTCACCATTGCAGCGCGATCCTCGCGGCGCTTCTTAAAGCAGTCTGCCACCCCCACGATCCGAATCCAGTCCGGTTGCATCATGGTATTAAACAAACCACCACCTTGTCCGCCAACGCCCACGCTGGCAAGATTGACGCGGTTGGATGGCGCAGTCGCGCCATACAGTATGTTTGACGGCACCACCATGGGTGCTGCGCCGGCCGCCAACGCGGCTTTCAAAAAACCTCTACGTGTATTCATATTTTATGTTCTCCCCCATATTCGGGCGACCAATTGGTCGCCCCTACTACCATTCCCTCAAACGTTGTGCTGAAGTCTTGACTGCGTCAGCTCCGGCGATCTCCAGTGTTGTCGCAACATCAATGCCTGCATTTCTAAGCGCTTTAACAACCGCTTCGACACCGACAACCCCGTCTCCAACTGCTATAAGTGCCATGCCACAGCCAAAGATTTTACCGCGTTTGGACACCATGCCCTCTGGCATGTCCTTCCAATGCACATGCCCGATTCGCTTGCCGAAGGTCTTTACATACGCCAGAGGATCGCCTCCACCCAGCCAGCAATTTCCTGTATCGAGACAGATCCCAACGGTCTGTTCATGTCCCAAGGCGTTCAGCAGATCCCCCATCATCGTGATGTTATCTGTTACAGGACCATGCGTTTCAATGAGCAAGCGAATGCCCAGTTCTTCCGCCCAGGCAATCGGAACCTGAAGTTTTTCGCGCACGAGCAATAATTGCTCCGCCGGCTTCAGCGCTTTGCCAAACCCCGTATGCGGTTCGCCATCGCACGTGATGACCTCCTTGATTCCCAAATCTTTTGCCAATCGGATCGCCTTTATGATCTGCGCGGTACCATAAGTGGCGGGCGACGTCGGATCCAGCAGATTCGCATGACAACAGAACGCGCTCAAGGTTATTCCGGCTTCCTTCGTCATCTCGCGAATCGAAGCGGGGTGAGCATCGAGACTCAGCGTAGGAGCAAAGCCAAACTCCTCGCCCAACGATGCGCCATCGTGATTATCCGTAATATCGGCAAACTGAAAGCCCATCTCCTTGATGGCCTTCAACTGGCGTGCCATGGGCGCAAAAGGTTCAACACAGGCAAAACATCCAATTCTCATAGGCGACCTCCTTCGTAATATGTTCTTAACTTAGCATAAGCCGCCTGTCTCGACTATATCAACTTTCTTCAGCGAAGAATTTTAATGTTTTATCTCATTTCGGAAAATGGCACAATGAACAACATGAAAACGTTGAACGTAAATAGACAAAGGGATCCCCATCCTGATTCATGCGAGCCCGTGAAGCTTGCAGTCGAGGCAGAAGAGATGGAGTTTTTTGGTATTGCGCGCAACAATTATCCAGGTACCCGTTTCAAGCCGCATGAAGTTCCGGGTGTCAGTAGCTTCGGTTATTGGAAGACCACTGGCAAGCAAACCTACGGACTTCCTGTCCATCAGAATGAGGGTATTGAACTCACACTCTCACTCCAAGGCGAATCACCTGTTACCGTCGACGGCGTAAAACATATCTTGGACCACGGTAAGATCATGATTACGCGTCCGTGGCAAAAACATTCCATTGGAAACCCTTGCTTTCCCCAAGGACGCATCGGCTGGCTGATTCTCGATGTCGGCGTGCGCCATCCGCATCAGGAGTGGACATGGCCCGACTGGATTCTCCTGAGCAAGACCGAATTGCAGAGCCTGACGCGAGCCCTCCGACAAAACGAAGATGCGATACGCCCAGTCTCGCCAGCCTGCGTTGAAATCTTTAACCGGCTGCTGCTCATTGCCAAATCGCCCGAGCAGCCCCACCGCACGTCACGTATCGCGATTCTTATCAACCACCTGCTGTTGGAGCTCTTTACAACCTTTGAATCGACTCCGGCCACCTATCAGGAATCATTGACCGATTCCATGCGTACCATCCGCCTCTTCTTGGAACAGCTTCCCAAACGGCTGCACGAACCCTGGACCCTCCAAACCATGGCCGAGGCATGCGGCATCGGACTCACCCGCTTTGCCACGCAGTTCAGCACGCTCACGGGCGAAACCCCCGCAAAATATCTGATGCGCCTGCGCATGGACGTTGCCGGCGAACTTATCAGCAACCCTGATCTTTCTCTCCAAAAAATTGCAACACAAACTGGGTTCACCTCAACCAACTATTTTATCCAAGTCTTTTCACGCTTCTATCACTATACCCCAGCACAGTATCGGAAGTTGAACACTGTCTAAAGTCCCAAGCCCCTAAGTTATCAACTTATTATCACCTAAAAGTTATAAACAGTTTATTGAAACCTGTGTATAACATATAACTTGTTCCATACAAGCAACTAATATTGTTGATATTTTGTTGATATCATCAACTTGTGAATTCAAATCAAATCAGGCATACTACTCTTCATTCACATGTTATGAACAACCTGATTTTATGACAACACTATCCCAAGAGATTTGTAAGCAGATTGCGCAAGCCCGCCGCGAAAAGGGGCTAACCCAGTCCGCCCTCGCAGCAGAGGTCGGGTGCAAACAATCTGCCATCAGTATGCTAGAGGCCGGACAGGCCTCTAAACTGTCCAAGGAAAATATCGAAAAGATTGCGGCTGCACTAGGACTAACCCTTCAAACGTCCGTAACAAAGGTACTCCCTTCCACAGAGACTCACCAGGGATTTTGTCCAAACGCCTTGTGTCCGTCTAATACGCCTTATCTCGTTCAGGATCAGCTCGTTTTCCATCCGCGCCTTCAACGTAACAAGCATTGCGCTTACTGTGCCGAATTGCTGGAAACCTGCTGTCCAAATTGTGCGACTCCCAATCATACGGAGGGAGCGTATTGTTCTTTCTGCGGCGAAGCGCGTGTGACCAACACGCTTTCCCCTGAAATACCGACCTCGGCATGGGTTACTGAGCGCAGGCGTGAACTTATGGAGTTACGGCAACTGACAGGCACGTCACACGTGGTTGTGTGAGGTGGCACGGAAGTGTTGCCAGCCATTCACGCAACGCTAGCTTTGACGAACATTCCAAGGTCACCCGTGTGCCGCCTTCAACAGGCTGCAGGACTAATAAATAAATCGTCTTCTTCTTTAAGGCTGCTGGTGCAAGATCAAGCCTCCATCCGTCACCCGCTCTGCAAAGCGTATGCGGCAGGTGCAGGTTGTTCAGCCACTGACTAGCAGACTGTGCGACATCACGTGGCAGGAGTGCTGTATGCAAGAGACAGGATGCTTTTGAAAAGAACCCTGGCCGAAAATCAGCACCCACCTCACAACCCATTAGTGGAAACTCATCTGCAAGCGTACTGATTAAAGCCTTGCGATCCCATGCACGAAATGCCATGACCGTCTGACCGCTCGGAACTAAAAAACGCTCATCGTTGTCGCCAGCCGTAAACAACGCCTCTTCGACTGAAAGCAAATTATCCATTAAAGCAGGATAGTGCTGCAAAAGGTGGCGCATCAATTCTGCGTTTACATATTCGGACTGGTGTCCGGAATAGGTATCCGGCACATTTACATATCGGTAGAGTGGCACGAGCTGACGCTTCGCAGCATCCATGCGCGACAAAATCTCAATGTCATCATTAGTAATATCCTGCACACGCGGATGATGTACGAGACTCATTTTTTCTTCCGGCGTCGAACAGGCCCCACAAGCGAAACAGGATTCTCCTAGGCAATACCCCTTATCGCGATTTTCGCACGCATCTTCCCAACGTTGCTTCAAAAATGTGGAATCCACCACACGTGTCACAAAGGGAAACAGAATAGGCACCTCTGTAGATACACTTACAATAGCTTGAAGTTTTGCCACGTCAGAGGCTTGCCAAGGACCATGGCACGAAAGACCTTCAGAGGCCAACTTCACAATGGCGGGAGCATCTTCATGTCCACAGGCGGCAAGCAGTTGTGTGCCCACATAATCAGGCCAGTCGAAGGCAAAACGGAATTCAAGTTTTGCGCGACGGCAGGCAGCAGACACACCATCTACGCAAAAACGCCACTCCGCCTCATCCAGCAACAGCCGATCAAACATCAGCGGTGTATTGGGCATGCGCACCAGACGACCAAAGCTCAGCACCACGCGTGTCCCACACTTCGGGGCCTTAAGCAAACCCTGTAAGCGCGAACAAAAGGCACCAAACGCGGCAAGGTCCTCAGGTCCTTCATGGCCTGTGAGAATATAAAAGAGCTTAATCTCGCGAACACGCCGTGTCAGCAATGCCTTCAAAGCCGTATCAATTTCATCATGCGTCAATGACTTACAAAGGAACGCGCGCATCCGGTCGCTGATACCTTCAATCCCCAGTGTGAAGGACTGCTTACCGCAGGCGCGTTCAAGATCGATGATTTCAGGACACGCCGCTACGCCATCAGCCCGCTGACTCTTAAACGAAACATGATCAAAGAGTTTGGCGCACGCCTTCACCAACGGAACAAAGTCTGAATACATGTTCAAGTTGAACGCATCCAATTCAACAGTACGTGCACCATACTCGCGCTTCAAAAAACGAGCGCGATGAAGCGCCTCCTCTGCAGCAATTTCGCGATACGGCTTACGTTCATATCCTTCAAAACAAAACGAACAGAATGCAGGACATCCCCTGCTGACCGTCAAGCGGACCGTACCCGCCGTCTCAACATCCAACAGGAAAGAAGGAGCAGGGTTAAGGATTCCACCTTCGCTAAGACTATGGCGGACAGGTCTGGGTTCAGGAAGAGACGGTTGAAGTTGCGCCGAGCGGACAACCGCCTGCTGCACAGGCTGAGCGGGCAGTTCCCCTGTCACCCAAAAGCCATCCAGGCCTTCTGCGGCCATCAACAAGCGTGATCGCTTACCCGTAACTTCACTGGAATGATGGATTGGGGAGCATTCCTCTCCAAATCTCTTCACAAACAGCGGCAACACCTCCTCAGCCTCACCAAAGAAGAGCACATCTGGAACCGCTCGGCCATCTGAACAGACAAGCGATTGGGCTGCAAAGGCATTTGAACCTCCCAGTACGATGGGTGGAAAGGATTCAGGACGTGCATGCGCCCATGGCGACAATCCCGATACCGAGAGCAACCAGGGCAGGTTGATTGTCTCCTGGACAAAAGAATTGGAGACGAGAATCATGTCAAACTCCGCCCATGACAAGCCCGTCTGTACCCCAATAACAGCGGGTGACCGCTTCGAAGGCAAAAACGCAAAGTCAATCAACGCATCCGGACATGCGATTCGGATCAATTCAGCTAGGACATAATGCGTCGATGATGCCGCGGTATCACGACTATTCGACAAGCGTAAAATCAGCACCTTCATAATGTTATCATTGCAATTTTTATGGGGAACTCGTAAGGCATAGTTATGATACTAGATTAATCAAATCCCATCAACCGCAAAAAAAGAGTCGAGAATAAATTACGATTGACTTTTCTACAGGAAGAACGTATTCTATTAATGGAAATGCTATCGAGGGGAAACTAAATGGTCATGACAAAAATTAACCGCAAGGCTCTTGCACCCAGTAGTGATCGTTGCCTTGCTATTCTAGAATTACTTTCGCTGCATGCAGAGGGTCTAACACTTACGGATATCCATCATCTGCTTGGGGTCAGCAAAAACATGATCTTCCGTATTTTAAATGACCTTACCTCGCGCGGGTACATTCACAAAGCGCAATCAAAGACTTACTCTTTAGGAAATAAGCTCCTCGAGCTAGCGATTCCCCAGACCACCGGAAAAAATCTCATCGATGAATCCATTCCTGAAATCAAAGCCTTACGTGACGAAACGCAAGAAGGCGTCGGTCTCTTGGTCCCGTGCGGACATGAGGCTGTTCTGATTTATTTTCAGCCCTCACGACAGCCCGTCCGAATTATTTATGACGTGGGAATCAAAGTTGCGCTCTATTGCAATGCCCCTGGCAAAGTTTTCTTAGCTTTCGGAAACGAGCGCACGCGCGATGCACGCCTGCAACAACAGTCCTTCAAGCGTTTCACAAAAAGAACCATCACAGACCCTGCCAAATTACAAGCCGAGCTAAAGATCGCACGACGGAACGGATATACCGTTGATTGCGCCGAAGAAGTCGAAGGTGCTTACTGTGTTGCCGCGCCTGTCTATGATCATGATAATTATCTGGTCGCCGCCGTCGTGGTGACCGGTCCGCATGACCGCATCACCAAAGAGATGTTACCGTCCTTTGGCAAACTTGTCGCACAGGCAGCGACCCGAATTTCACATCGTTTAAAATAATAATGCACAAGGGGATTGAGACATGAACTATTTCTGGAAAACAATGGCAGTGGGATGCCTTACCGCAACATCCGCGATGGCCGCCGTGGATTGGCAAGGGACGACTTGGATCTGGGCATCTCCGTCTGCAAAAAATAAGGGGGCTCTCCCTCCGGCAGGTTCTGTCTTCTTCCGTTCCAACTTCGCCGTTTCTGAGCGTTCACCCGTTGAACAGGCACATCTCATCATCACAGCAGACAACCTCTATGAAATTTCCATCAACGGTCGTCTCGTCGGCAGCAGTTCAACAGATCCCGATGGTTGGAATATGCCCAACCGTTTTGATGTCTCATCCCTATTGATTTTAGGCGAGAACGTCATCGCTGTTCAGGCTGTGAACACCGCCCCAGGTGCTGCAGGTCTCATTTTGAAACTCTTTGTGAAACAGGCCGACAGTGTAACCACAGAACTGGTGAGTTCAAAAGCTTGGCGCTGCACAACCAAAGCAGAGCCTAACTGGATCCAACGGGACTTCAATGACCAAGCCTGGAAGCCAGCCCTGGAAGTGGGGTCCCATGGGTGTGGCCCCTGGGGTAAACTTCTCATACCAACACAACTCCAGCCGCTGGGCCTCAAGGAAGACGTCAAAGAGGAACTCCCTCCTGACAATTTCAAATGGCCTGGCAGTATCCTCTATATTGAAGATGATTGCACACCTGTACTCTCCATGCGCCACGGGAAAACTCCCAGCGAAAACCTCTCAATTCTCATTTTTAATCCTGGACACACACGCGCATTTCCTGAATACGATTTACCAGCCCCCGTGAAGGTCGGGCGCACCTTATGCATGTTGAGTCCCGCAAAACCAGGCTCAACACCGCGTATCCTTGTTGATGCTGGAAGCGGCGCACTTAGTACCCCAACGGTTTCCTTTGACGGCAAAACCATTTATTTTTCGATGGCTGCGCAGAACGATCCCTTCTACCACATTTACTCCATTCCTTCAAAGGGCGGAACCGTCAAACAACTCACCTTTGGCAACTATCATGATATCGACCCAGAAGCATTACCTGCTGGACGTGTTGTCTTCAGTTCCACCCGTTGCGGATTTTTTGAAGAATATCATAATCCTCCATCGCGTGCGCTATTCACGATGAAGAACGACGGCACCGATATCAAAGTATTAACCAGCACCTTCATCTTTGATAATGAACCGCGGGTGATGCCGGATGGGCGTATTCTAATTTTGCGTTCAGACAACTTCTTTGACCGCGGCAAAGTCGAGACCATGTTGCATGCAATCCATCCCAGCGGATCACATGGCTATACGGAATTTGGACTCGATCTAGGACCCGCCGCCGGGAACCGGCTCCGCGCCATCAATTTTGGAAGTCCGGCTCCGATGCCCGATGGACGCGTGGCCTACGTCACAGGCGCTGGCGTCGCCATTGGGCGGCCTGGTACCCTGCAGAGTACTATTCGCAACTTTCCCTTCCTTTCTTGCGACGTATCGGCACTTCCTGACAACCGTCTGCTCATTACACAGCGCGAACAAGGTTCACAGTTCCGCTCAGCCATCAATGCTGACGTTCCGGATGGCCGTTTTAATCAGATTCGCATTTTCGATCCAGATCAAGAGAAAGCAAAGCCGATCCTGATTTATGAAGCTAAGATGGGGAAAACCTTACATTCCCCTGTTTACGTGGGACCCAAGATAGAGCCTGTCCAAATCGCAAACCATGTTGACGAAAAAGCAACAACGGGGAGATTCTATTGCCAGAATACGTTCTTTACACGTAACACAAGTGCGGGCTGGTCACATGTCCGTGCAATCCGCGTACTGATGGGACGCGGACTCACCACACGTTCATCAAACGCCTATATCGTCCACGCGGGAAACGAAACGGTTGAACTCGGGACCGTACCCATCATGCCAGACGGGTCATTCTCTGTTGAAGTCCCCGCAGACAGGGCAATCGCTTTTCAGGCCGTCGATGGCGAAGGCCGGTCGGAGCTAAATGAGATGTCATGGATTTATGTACGCCCGGGTGAAACACGCGGGTGTATTGGATGTCACGCCATACGTCAAAGCGCCGCACTCGTCCAAACCAATCGTTTCATCACAGCCGCGACACTTCCACCCCTTCATGTGACTGATGCACGCAATGCCACCCGCTTCCGTGGAAACAATCCGGCTGTCACAGGATTGACAGAACTTCAGTTTGACCGCTTCCGAGAGGTGGCCAGCATTAATCGCGTGGAGGTGCCACGCGAAACACTCGAAAAGAGACTCTCATCAACGGACTGGTCCGACCGTGTTGCAGCAGCAAATCATCTAGGCCTCTTGCGTGACGAGCAAGCCGCACCCTCACTTGTCCAGCAAATGAAGATCGATGACATCGCAGAAGTCCGCTCTGCCTGTGCACTGGCGCTTGCAGCCTGCGGAACACGTCATTCAGTCCCTGCCTTACTCACCCACACATCTGATCCGAATCTTCACGTCCGGCTCTCAGCAGCCATTGCACTTGAGAACCTCCTTGATGACCCCATTGTATCAACATCCAATCTAATGTCCGGCAAGGGAGCCCAGTATGACATCAATCTCGAATCCATCGAACTGAAGCTCATTACCAAACTCGAAAGTACGAATCGTGATATCGTCCGCCGTGCGGCAGTCGCCTTGCGACACATCGGTTCGCGCGCAGAAACAAAAGCAGCTCTTCGGAAAGTTGTCCTCGCGCTTCGTGACGATCCTGGTTACCTCCAATACCGAAACAAAGGAGATGGCGCAAAGTTCCTTGCTGATCATCCAGCGAATCCGCGTTGCGTACAAGAAGTCATCCGAGCATTGGGTGATCTAAAGGATCTTGAAGCTGTCCCCCTGCTCAGCGAAACACTTAACAAGCATGCGGATGTCGACACAGGTAATCTTTTTGTGGCTGAAGCCGCTGCTGATGCTCTTGGCAAAATTGGGACGCCCGAGGCTGAGGCAGCGCTGATTTCAACATTTACGTCCCTAAAGCCCTATATCAAATACACCCACTGGTACGGCGATCATTCGGCGCTCATGGCCTGCCACGCTTCGCCTGTGCATATTCGAATTGTCGAAGCGCTTGACCGCATCGGCACAAAGGGGCATCCCGAGTTGGTGCCGCATCTCATCGCCTGCGTTCCCACTGATTTCGACCGCGCATTATTCCTACGCAATGACACAGCCGAGCAACTCATTGGCCGCGTCATTCGCAATCAAGGCGCTGAAGCAACGGTCATCGAAACATGCCTGAAAACGCTTGGTGATGCAACAGCGAAGCCTTCTCCTGAAATTGAGGTAGCGCTTCGTACGGTTCATCAAGCGTGGGCCGGAACACCAACTCCGGAGATTCGTTCATCCCATATCATCTCTCTTGTCTGCGAAAACAAAGCGTTTGCGCCGCGAATTCAGGAAGCCTATCTCCGTTACATGGCCGTTACGAATCCGCTCCCACGCGCATTCTCAGGGGAACATCCTGTGATTAAAAATCTACCTGTGCGTCATTGGAACTGTTTCTATCTCGCACGTGCATTGGCAAACCTAAAGGACAATCAGGTTGTTCCTGCCTTGCTGACAGGCTTGGCATCCGCTCCTGAATTCACGTATGGTTCACCTGACCCGATCGATGCAGGCGTGCTCTTCCTTCACAATGACATGACCCCCTGCTGGCGGGCAGCAACAGCGTATGCACTGGGGGAGATTGGGGATAAGCGAGCGATTCCGGCCTTATTGAAGACCATTTCGAATCCTTCAAATGCTATTGACACGCGGCATGCCGCTGCAACCGCACTGGGTCTCCTAGCAGATAAGTCACTTGTGCCTGTATTGTCGAAGCACGTTAAACGTTGCGAAGAAACCTCGATGAAACAGGCGTTAACTCTTGCTGTTGAACGCGCCAAAAGCAACTAGAGCGTTTATTCACGTCCATAACGACGGCGTAACTGTTCGAAAATAGAGCCGTTGAGTTGTTCAGGCGTGGTCACCGCGCGCACAGCGTCCATGCCCAGACGCTCATGAAGTTGACGCAAGTAGAGACTACGTGGCTCAACATGCTGGCCGAAGCTCTGCCAGCAACCATCGAGACGGTTGGGCAACGCGGGTTTACCTTTGCTTCCCACACATCCAATGGCCCAGTTCTGGGCGCTTGGGATTTCGGGTTTCTGACAGACAATCGAGGAGCCTTCGCAGTTCCATAGGATCTGACAATTACCTGCCCAGCCGTGGCCACTCCCCATACCGCCTCTGTCCTGCACATTGATTTTACCGCCCTTGACATTATCGTAGAGCTGCCCACAGGCCCATCGATGATGGGGGCCAATATCAGCGTGGGGCTTATCGGAGAGACAGTCGAGATAGACGGAAGGACCGATATCATTCGGACCATTAACAAAATCATGACGCCCATTTCGGGTGTAGCAACGCTGAAACAGAACGTATTGTCCTCCGGCCGAGAATGAATACCGACGTCCACCCGTGATTTCCGATACAGGGTCAATCATGGCGCAGTCCTGTACCGTTATCCGCGAGCAGCTCCGGTTGACATTGACACAAGAATATGCGAAATGCAACGCTGTGACTTCACGCACCCAAGAATCAACGAGCCCACTCATAGAGATCGCTGTCCAGGCATGGTTCTCATCCGTCGTCTCCTTGCCAGCCTGATAGACCGACTCGAGCCGCAAACGTTCCACTGCAGCACCTCGGCCACGGGGATCATTGATGCATTTGAAAACCGTGCCGCCTCCGTAACGACGTTCCAAAGCGCACGTAACAGGTGTATCCAAGGTCAGCGTGTCCCCCATAACACTGACGACACGAGACTGCCAACTGCGGGTATAGCCGCTCGGACTCCACTGCTGTCCGCCGAGGTTCAACGCGATCTGATCCATTTTTAGATCGTGAATCCACGCCTGAACTGCTTTGCGTTCGATGGTGATTAAATCGCCATCCCTGAAAGCTCCCACGTCCGCAACCTTGATTTTCCGCGCTCCGAGCGGCACTGTTTCATCAAGAATGGCATGAGGGACCTTATCCACTTGGAGTTTGGCACTCCCGCTCACGCTGATCAGCGTCGGTCCACCGCCCGCTTTCTCCGCATGCATGGTGGCGATGATGATCGTACCGTCCGCATCTTGGCCCTCTCCTCGCAACGTCACGCCGGCATTTACACGCAAGGTTGTACCACAACGGTAAGTTCCGCGGGTCAACAGCACAGCGCCACGAACGCCATCCACAACTCGTTCAGGGGCCTGCGCCATGCGATTAAGCGCCGTTTGGATGCGGACGCTGTCATCCTGTGAACCTGCAACAGGATTCAGGGTCTCAACCACAAGCGCCACAGGCACTGCAACACCCCCATGACGGTAACCTGCAAGCGAGAAATCGGGGACCGTATTGCCAAAGGCGTCAGGCGCATATTTCAGCCGCCCATCTGAACTCTGACTGACTGCCAACATACCTTTATTCGCAGATGTCACTTCTTTAGCAGAAACCCAGTCTGTCGCAATCTGGCAAACTAAAACAGTCACCGTCAGGCTCACACCTGCCAACAATCGAGTATTAACCGTTCGATTCAGATCATTTATTATGCTTTTGTTCACTGCTGTTAACTCTAAATTTTTTGGTTGAGGGCAAATGTATATGTCTCTTCTTTCTGTCCGGGATTGACGATCACGACCCTTAGTTTCGTGAAAATGCGTACTGGAGTTTCAACGATCCGCCATGACGGACAGCGTGAAACCATTTCGTCCAGTGCGCCAAAGGGTACATTCGTTAAGATTGCCCACATACATCCCAAACACAACCACACACGTTAGTCCGATTCGATCGCTATTCAATAGGGTTCTTGGATTTATTGACTCTCAGTGGCTTTTTCGCGGATCATGACGAGCAGCATCTTGAAACGTTTTTCCGCACGCAATGAGTGAGGCACGCCTGCAGGCATGATCACCATCTCGCCAGTCTTGGCCACTATCGGGTTACCACCAATTATGAGTGTCGCTTCACCATCCACAACCAGCACCGTGGCATCGTATGGCGAGGTATGTTCGCTTAGCCCCTGTCCCTGATCAAACGAGAAGAGTGTCAGCGTACCAGCCTTCTTATCGAGTAAAGTCTTGCTCACCACCGAGCCGCCCGCATAATCGACGAACCCAGCCATGTCGATGGTTTTTCCGCGCACATCGTTAATTATCGCGTCCATAATTTCTCCGGATTTGAAACGTTCTATTTCTCAATTCCAGCCTTCGAGAAATCGAATGGCTTGAAACCAATTTTCTTACAGGCATCCTCGGACTTAAAACGAAAGTCACGAGCTTGCGGATTGACGAAGAGCGGATCACAGACGAAGCCCTCTTTGTCTTTTCCGGTCGCCTGCCACTGGGCAAAGGTTTTGCCCCTGAAGCGTGGCGCACCTGCTTCACAGAACCAGATGTTCTTGTCCCAAATGATGTTGACCTTTTCTGTGCTATACCGCTCAAAAGCGTCAAGTGGTTTATCCCAATAGACGATGTTGCCAGTGAAACGCACGGAGAGATGCTTTTCAATACGTGTAGCAGCAATTTGATCTTTCCGACTAAAGGCAAAGATATTATTGCGCACCGTATTCTCCTTACCATAATGCTGATGGAAACCGCCATCCTTCACATTGTAGACGAGATTATTTTCAATCACCAACCCTTCCGAACCTTCATCCGGATAGATGCCCCATCCCCCATACGTATACGAATCAATATTTCTGAAGACATTGTTGAAGATGCGTGTTCCGGTCTGTGTACCCAGCGAGTAGATTCCGCCCATATCGCCCAATGCGGCTTGACCGATATTCTCGACCCTGTTATACGAGATTTCATTTCTGAAACTTTTGCCTTTGTACCCCCAGCACCAGCCAATGGAAATGCCTGTGTAGTAGTGATCAGCAATATAATTGTGTGTGAGCGCATTATCCGTGCCTTCGCCAATCCAAACCGCTGTTGCCGAAGCATGGAACCGTCCGCCACGTGTGAGCGAGCAATTTTTGATGATATTGAAAGTGCTGTTATTTTTATTTGGAAAATCACACAGCCTGACCGCGCCTGCGCCGGTATCCTCAATAACACAACGCTCAATACGATTGCTGTGACAATTACCGCGAATCCAAATCCCATACTCGCCTGTGTTTTGAATGTGGCACCTGTCAAACGCACACGACGTGATATTATCCGCCACGATAAGTGCTTCCGTGTTGCCGGCAGCCTGACACGGTTCAAACTGCGTTGGGCCAGGCTTTGAAAGATCGCCTCCCAGCAGACTCGCTAATCCGCCATGGCTCATCTCCTTCTCACGGCGTGGGGTATCCGAGACACCGAACTGAATGCCTTGGAAGGCGATATTTGAACAACCATCCATTTTAACCAACTGAACCATCCCATTACGAGGCGCTTCAACAATGGCTCGCTTCATATTTTCTGACGCGCGAGGCCGATAATAAACCTTACCTTCGCTCTTTGCCAAAAACCACTCCCCTGGATCCGTAAAAGCAGAACGCACATTTTCAACATAGTAGAGGGAATTGTTCCGCCATGGATTCCAAGGTTTACATCCCTCGCCTGCCATCTTCACCACATTACTTGCTACATCATAATCCAGAATAATCCGCCGCGTGGTATCCCAGTTGTGATGTACCACAAGTGCAGCGTATCGAAGTTCATCTTTTGGTATTTTTGCCAGCAAATCAAGTTCACTTGGCTTGGCAATAATATATTGGTCAATGTAAACAGACTTATTGGCATTCGTTGTTACGACCTGTTTCACCGCCAGCGGAATCAAATAATCCTTACGCGTCTCACCAAATTTCCAGTCCATCTGAATCTTAGGCCAGCGGGCGCGAACGGCTCGTGAGCCATTGACAAATAATTGCTCAAAATAGACCTTCCCCTCTTTGAGTCCAGGTACTTCAGCAGACAATACACCTGTTCCTTCATCCTTCCAGTTCTGAATTTGAAATCCACCTGTGATGAAGACATCACTCGATTTGGATTTGTAAACCATATTCTTATCTTCTGCTGTCAGCAGAAAAGGCGACACACGTTCATATCTACCTGCCTTGAGCAAGACCGTCCAAACCTGCACATCACCTTCTTTGCGTTTCTGACGGATCACATTACGCGCCTTTTCTAGCGTTGCGAAGGGAGCCCTACACGAACCCACGTTCGCATCCGAACCATCTGGCGCCACACAAAATTCCTGTTTAGGTGAACAGGAGAACAACGAAAAAATCCCTAGAGAAGCAACTACTAAATTATTCATATTGGCATCATACTCTTTGCACAACGTTGGCGTCAATCTACTTTCCTGATGACAATTTCAGGGTCATTTACTTGAATTAATGGCTTCCGTGGCGTTCCCCCCGCCATGTCGCCCACCCCACATCATCCCGCGAAACGAAGCCGTGTTGTCGTAAATGGACTGTATCTGTCCTACAAACAGTTGAGCCTGATCACCAGTATAGCCCATATTCTTTCCTGTAGCTTCTAGCAAGGTCGTACGCTCCTCTTGATACAGATCATCCAGCGAATGCCCCAGATCGTGCATCTCCTTACGCAATTCCGGCGCTCCCTGAGCTTTGTTATCCATCATGGCTGTCCGTAACTCGTTCATCCGATTGACAGATGCCACGAGCTTGTCATGATTCGCACGTTGCGCTGCATTCATTTGCCGTATATCCACTGCTGCCAGAAAATCAGTACGCTCGTTGATGCGCTGCTGCAACTGCTGACGGAAAAGATCACGTTGTGCGGCGATCTCAGCCTGTTGTTCTGGCGTCAGCGCCGACTTGACAATGTCACGCCCCTGACCAGCAACCTCTTTCTTGTCTTCCTTTACAACCTTGGGTTGCTTGGGTTCCAAGTCAAGATCACTCTTTCCCTCATCCGCCAACTGTCGTTTTAAGCTCTCGATCTGACGCTTTGCCTCGTACAAGGCCTGCTCATCAACTACTTTGATGATACGTTCTGGCTTTTCCACAGTCTCCTCAACAGGCACTTCCGGAGGCGGCGCTGTCAACGTCATCCAACCCCACGCTCCACCTACCCCCATCAAAAGTCCTGCGATCAGCCCCATCCCCAACAAACTATACTTATTTTGCATTGTATCTTTTTCCTTAGTCAGATGAACGTGGCTTCCTTAAATAAATTGCCCCAAAATTAGACTTACTGGCACTTCTTAGACTTACTGACACTTACTGACACTTACTGACACTTCTTAGACTTACTGACACTCCTCTCACTCTCCATCGCCATGCCCATCAAGGTCTGAGTCAGCAATGCGGCGGTGAAATCCGCATGATGAAGTCCCTTGATCGGCGCAAATTCGACAATATCGCAACCGACAATCCGATGAGCTGAAGCCACCTTGCGCAAGATACGGATCACATCGTACCAAAAGAGTCCACCAATCACGGGCGTCCCGGTTGCGGGCATAACGGAGGGATCGAGTCCATCCACATCGAAGGAGATAAAGACCTCCTTCGGGAACCCACGAGGTATAAAATCGCTCGGCATGTGTCCGTCCGCAATATCCAGCCCGTCATACGCCTTAATCGTCTTTTTATTCGCGGAACGATAGTCACGTTCCTCTTGGGAAATAGCGCGCGTCGCGATTTGCACCAACGGGAAACCCAGTTCATGGACGCGCCGCATCACGCAGGCATGCGACAGTCCGGTCTCTTCGTATTCATTCCGCAAATCCGCATGCGCATCAAAATGAATAAATCCAACCTTCTTTCCTGCCGCGTGGAACGCACGAGCAGCACCCAGTGTGACGGTATGCTCGCCCCCCAGCAAAACAGGGATCGCCCCACACTTCAAAGCTTTCGCCACACCTGCTTCAATGGCATCCATCCACGCCTCAGGTTTTTTTGATGCCACATTGATTGGTTTCCGGGTATATATACCCAGGTCGCCTGGACGGTAGCCATATATATCGGCTTCTAACTGCTGCGAGGCATCAATAATGGCCTCTGGTCCTTTTCGAGCCCCAGCCCCATACGAAACACTCAGCTCCATCGGCGCTGAAATGACATGGAACCCCGCCGCTTCAGCAACAGCCGGCTTAAACTCTGACTCTAAAAAGTGTTTCATACCTGAATCCCTCGTTTTAATGCGCATACTTTACCACACCGTACGCGCGTATCGCAAGGAAGGACGGATTGAAAGGACGAGTTGACATGTTGACCGATTGACTGATTGAGCAACAAGGTCACGTGGTCAATCAGGCAAAACGTCCTCAGCCCCTGCCATGCTTCCGCTGCCAGAGTAGCCAGATCGTGATGCTTTTGCCATCAATCAATAAACCCGAATCAATGGCGGCATTGATCTCGTCCGCGCTCATGATGATAGGCTCCAGATTTTCATCAAAGTCCGGACGCTGTTCCATGGGCTCTTGCGCAATCTTGGCATAATAGAGATGATGCCGCTCTTCGCTATAACCCGGACACGGTACCGTCACGCCGATAGTCTCCAAGGCGAACACCTGATATCCGCTCTCCTCCTCCATCTCGCGGCGGGCACACTCCTCTGGCTTCTCACCCTCCTCAAGGCCGCCTGCAACAACTTCCAACAGCGTCGCTTCAATCGACTTGCGATATTGGCGGACGAGTACAAATTTTCCATCCGGCCGCTGCCCCAAAATCACGGCAGCACCCCGATGACGAATAATCTCACGCGTGGATTTCCGTCCATTGGGCATGACAATTGACGCCACATCAATCGTCAATGCGCGCCCTGTAAAGGCACGTTTCGTTTCAGTAGTTACTTCGGTTAAATCAGTTGGATGATTCATTGTATTACTCCTCTCCGTGCAGGGTCACAGGATCCAATCTTTTAAACAAAGAACCGCAAACGGATATTCCATTTGCGGTTCTTCTTCAGTCAGACGGGTTAGTTCATTAACGAACCTTGCCCTCTTTTTTGCGCTTCTCGATGATTGTCTCAGCGAGTTCATACGGAACGCCTTCGTAGTGTTCGAACACCATCGTAAAGGTTCCACGTCCTTGAGTCATCGTGCGGATCGAGTTTGAGTAGCCGAACATTTCGCCAAGAGGCACATATCCTCGAACCAACTTGGTGCCGGCCTTCTCGTCCATGCCTTCAACACGTCCGCGGCGACCGCAAATTGAACCAGTCGCTGAACCCATGTAATCTTCCGGAACAGCAACTTCGACGCTCATGATCGGCTCCAGCAATTGCGGATTGCCCTTCATGAACAAGGTCTTGAAGCAATGACGTGCGCATTCGATAAAGGCAAATTCGTTCGAGTCAACTTCATGGTATGAACCGAAATAGACCGTGCACTTGACATCCACAACAGGGAAGCCACCGCAAGGACCACTTTCCATGGCCTTGATCACGCCCTTTTCGACAGCCGGGAGGTATTCGTTCGGAATGACGCCACCCTTGACTTCGTTGACGAAAGCAAAACCGCGACCAGGCTCCTGAGGCTCGAGACGCAAACAAACGTGGGCATACTGACCACGACCACCCGACTGCTTGACATGCTTGTATTCACCTTCAATTTTGTGACGAATCGTTTCACGATAGGCGACTTCCGGCTTGCCAACTTCACATTCGACGCCAAACTCGCGACGCAAACGGTCAACAATGATTTCCAAATGAAGCTCGCCCATGCCTGAAATAACAGTTTCGCCCGTTTCCTGATCATAACGAACCAGGAACGTCGGATCTTCCATAGCCAATGAATGAAGGGACATTCCAAGCTTCTCGTTGTCATTACGGGATGACGGACGGATAGCAATCGAGATAACCGGCGCGGGAAATTCGATGGATTCCAGCACAATCGGATTATCAGGATGACAAAGCGTATCACCGGTGCGTGTCTTGGTCAATCCAACAACCGCCACAATATCGCCCGAATAAGCTTCTTCTAAAGCTTCCTGACGGTTGGCGTGCATACGGAACAGGCGTCCAATACGCGCCTCCTGATCCAAGGTGCTATTGAGAATTGGAGAGCCAACCCTCAATGTACCGGAATAGATACGTATGAAGGTGATCTTACCCATGTGCTTATCGGAAAGAATCTTGAACGCCAATGCGGAGAACGGAGCGTCATCCTTTGGTTCACGAAACTTTTCCTGATCATCAGCGGAGTGAATCGTACCGACATCCAGAGGTGAAGGCAGGTAATCGATCACCCCATCCAACAATGGCTGAACGCCTTTATTCTTAAAGGCCGTTCCGCAATAAGCGGGGACTAGCTTGCGCGCCATGGTTCCAATGCGAAGACCATGCTTAATTTCGTCGACCGTCAAAAGTTCACCGCCGAGATATTTTTCCATCAGAGCCTCATCCTGCTCTGCAGCCTTCTCCATCATCTCAATATGCCACTTCTTACAATCTTCTAAAATATCCGCAGGAATTTCGCCCTCAATAATCTTAACCCCCCTTGAGGCTTCATCAAAGATCAACGACTTCATGTTGAGTAAATCCACCAGGCCGCTGAAGTTCTCTCCCTGTCCGATCGGATAAACCATCGGGACTGGATTGCCACCCAGCTCTGAACGAATTTCGTCTATGACACCAAAAAAGTCTGCTCCCACGCGATCCATCTTGTTGATCATGCAAAGCTTAGGCACTTCATACTTTTCGCTCTGACGCCACACTTGCTCAGTCTGAGGTTGCACCCCACCGACTGCACAGAACAAAGCAATCGCACCGTCTAGCACGCGAAGGGAACGCTCCACTTCAGCCGTGAAATCGACGTGTCCAGGAGTATCAATCAAGCTAATCTGATGATCACGCCACGTCACCGAGGTTGCAGCGGATGTGATCGTGATGCCACGTTCCTGTTCCTGGATCATATAGTCCATCGTTGCTGCGCCTTCGTGCACTTCACCAATCTTGTAGTTTTTACCACAATAAAAAAGAATACGCTCGCTGCAGGTCGTCTTGCCTGCATCAATGTGCGCCATAATACCCATATTACGGACGTGACTCAATGGAACGGTTCTGGCCATTTTCTAAACTCCTTACTTGCCTACTTTTGCTCGTCTCTTTTCCTTAATCGGAAAAAGAAAAGCATTAAATATACCGTTTAGGGCCTGCTTTTACAACTGCAAAAGAGAATACACCCTAATTTTTTTTATGGCTCAACTGAATACGCACCCGAAGAAGGAGAGAGGAAGTAGAAAGCGGGAGCCTGTTGCGTCAAATGAAAACGACACCGAAAGTCAGGAAACTTTCTCTTCTAGTC
>JBAXOG010000042.1:0-32576 GCA_037133395.1 bacterium
CAGGGAAGACGGTTCCATCACAACTGATGCAAGCGATCCCCAGACCTGTGCTATTGCCGGCATTCATTTTAAGCAAAGTCATGACATCTGCTGCAAGCGGATTCTTTTCACGCAACATCCTGAGGTAAAGATAAGGCCCGTCGCAATGATTATCCACCGTGAGCACTTCAACTGGGAAACCACGATCATGCAACTGTTTTGTACGGTCGATAATCAAATCCAGCGTCGCCCGGCGCACATCAGGTGGCAAGTCGAGGGCCGCGATCTCCGCGCCTCGTCCGCAATAGACCAAATGATACAAACAGAGACGCGGAATCCGCTCCGTTTCCATCAAATCAAAAATCGCAGGAATATCCTTTACATTATCCTGTGTCAACGTCACGCGCAAGCCAACCTTTATGCCAGCCTCACGGCAAAGACGAATACCGGCCAGGGCTTGCTGGAATGCGCCTTTACGTCTGCGAAAGCGGTCATGGACCTCCTCCATACCATCCATACTGATGCCGACATACGACACACCAATGGCCTTAATCTCAGCAGCCAGCTTTTCATCAATGAGCGTGCCATTGGTCGAAAAGACCACGCGCAACCCCTTGGATACGGCATAACGAGCCAAGGTCAATATATCAGGACGCACAAAGGGCTCTCCCCCTGAAAAGAGCACGACGGGACAACCAAAGGCAGCCAAATCATCCAGAACCGCCAGAGCCTCCTTTGTTGAAAGTTCATTGCCGACATTCTGACCCACAGAAGCATAGCAATGCGTACACGTTAAATTACAACGCGAGGTCACATTCCACACGACTACAGGCTTCTTGTCCTTAGAAAACTGCAACAAGTGACTCGGCAACTTTGAAGATTGTCTTCCATACCGCAATGGGTCCGACACTTCGACCTTATTTAAATAGAGCTTTGAAATACCAATCATTTCTAATAAACGGCTATCCCCCGTCCCTCCTTAATCATGAAAAAGAATATCAGAAATGTGTCTCGGAAGCAAACAGCGATTCCGCATTCTGCGTGGTCAATCGAGCAATTGACGCTTCATCTGTCTGACGAACTTGTGCAAGGCAACTGGCGACGTGTTTGACAAACGCTGGCTCATTGCGTTGTCCACGCAGAGGCACAGGTGCCAAGAATGGCGAATCCGTTTCGATCAGCAACCGGTCATCCGGAACAAACGCTGCGCTTGCGCGCAATTGATCCGCATTCCGAAAGGTCACAATACCGCTGAAACTAATCGCAAGTTGCCGGTCGAGTAATTGCGTTGCAAAAGCTTTATCGCCGGTAAAACAATGGACAACACCGCGCAATCTCCTGCCCCTCCAGGGTATTGAATCGAGCACACGCAACGTCTGTTCATCTGCCTCGCGCGTGTGAATGATAATCGGTCGCTGCCATTCATCCGCAAGCATCAACTGCGCAGCAAAGAGCGCGCACTGAGCGTCCGCGGTTTCAGGGTGATAATGGAAATCGAGCCCCGTTTCTCCAACGGCACAAAGAGAGACCTCTTTGTCCAACATGCGCAAAGTTTCAACAAGCGTCTCTGGGGACGCACTCGTCGCTTGATCGCGGTCAAACCCAACAGCCAGACGCGTCTGACCTGGATAAGCCTTTGCCACTGCAATCGCACCGCTATTGAGATCTGAGCTTCCGCCGACTGCGATCAGTTGGCCAACTCCGGCATCAAGAGCACGCGCCATGATGGAGGCTGTTTCAAAAACAGGGGCCCCTCCGTAAAAATGTGCATGCGTATCGAAATAAGTCATAGCGCCTTACGCACTGAACAGCTTACGCATCGCCTGCTCATTGTCTTCAATGGATTTACACAGACGGAACTGCACACGGGCGCGATTCAAATTTTGCTCTGAATACTGCGTCTTAAAATAAACACTCCCAGCAAGATAATCTTCAAAGAACCGTAGCCCCAGCTCAAAGGTTATCAAGCGGATGGAATCAAACAGATAATGACGTTCAGCCACAGTCAAAAACTCGGCCGCGTGTTTCATATATCCCTTTGAGAACGCCCTACACAACTCCAGACTAAACACCACCTTCGTCAAGTCTGGTTCTTCTTCGCCTGCGGGATTACAAATGGAACGAATCGCATCACCAAAATCGAAATGAAATAAACCTGGGCTTACGGTATCAAGATCAATGATGGCGGTCCCCTTCCCCGTATAATCATCAATCATAATATTATTGATTTTCGGATCGCCATGCATAATCCGCATCTGTAATTCACCCCGGGCGAGAGCATTCTGGAACAAGGGCACCAACGGACGACGCTGCTCAATAAACGCGACCAACGCAGCGCCATCTGGCGCAGCCGTGACGCGAGCCTGAGCTTCTGCACGAACGCACGTCAGATCATATTTAGCAAGATAGTTTGGGGTAATATGAAAGCCAGGAAGCGGATCAATCAACGCCGTGGCATCCATATCGGAAACCGTCCGATGAAAATGACCCAGCACATGGCCGCACTCCTCCGCGTGCGCCTCATCACGGACTTTATCATACGCTGTCGCAGAGGCAATTTTTGTAATCATGCGCCACAGATTTCCAGAAGCGTCCTTGATAAAATCGTTCCCCTCTCGCGTCTGGACAATCTTCGGCAACTGCCATATCCGGTCACTCTCGCTCGCCTCGAACTCCAATTTCGGATGGACATGCGCCGTCAAGTGGCGCAAATTCATCATGATATTCTCTGGCTTCTTAAAGACATTTTGATTGATCCGTTGCAACACCAACTGTTCTTCCGCAAAGGCTGTCCGACAAACCGCCAGATAGGTGTCATTCACGTTTCCGCAACCCAGGGGCTGGATCACTGCAGGATAGCCAGCCACGTCAAACATTTGCACCAGCCGACGAAGTTCTTGCGTTGTTTTCTCAATGGCCGTCATAATGCTTTTCTCCTCGCTCTGTTACTGCGCTACAACCAGTTTGCGAATATGCGACCGAATAGACTCCGCCGTCTCATGACCACTGACCGACACGCCTTCGCAGGCGGCCAACAATTGCCGGGTCTTCTCGTGGCTCACCTCTTCCAGTTTGCAGATAAAAATACGCGTATGTCCTGTACGATAGGCCGAACGCTCGCTGACATCCAATTCTTCAAAGAGCTTCTCACCTGGCCGCACACCGATGAAATGAATAGGAACATCCTGATACGGCCGCAAGCCCGCAAGCGCAATCATCTCTTCCGCAAGGTCAACAATGCGAACAGGCTCGCCCATGTCGAGCACAAAGATCTCTCCCCCTTGCGCAAGTGCCGCTGCTTGCAACACAAGAGACACCGCTTCAGAAATGGTCATGAAGTAACGGCGCATCTCCGGATGGGTCACGGTCACGGGCACACCCTGCATAATTTGCTCGCGAAACAAAGGCACCACGGAGCCAGAAGAGTCCAGCACATTTCCAAAGCGCACGGCCGAAAAACAGGTCTTCTGTTGTCGATTGAGATCTTGAATGGCCATTTCAGCCATCCGTTTTGTTGCGCCCATCACCGAAACAGGCCGCACCGCCTTATCGGTCGATACTAAAACAAAACGCTCCACGCCATATTCCAACGCCAACTCCCCCAGCAAGCGTGTGCCGAGCACATTATTTTTAATCGCTTCGCCTGGATTCTGTTCCGCCAAGGGCACATGCTTGTAAGCCGCAGCATGAAGCACAATCTGCGGACGCATCTGAGCGAGGACTTCCGTCATACGCTGACGATCAGTCACATCTCCCAAAATGGCTATCACCGAAACAGGAGAGCCCATCTTGCGAATCTCACGATCTATTTCATACAGCGCACGTTCAGAATGTTCAATCAATATCAGTTGCTCGGGTCCTGCCTGCAAAACCTGCCGGACCAGTTCACTCCCAATGCTTCCACCCGCCCCTGTAATCATCACACGTTTTTGCTGCAACAATGCAATAACCGCCTGACTATCCACCTGCGTCTCTTCACGTCCCAGCAAATCGCTCACATCAATATTTCGAATTTTCGAGACCGTGACGCTCCCATTGATAAGCTCGAAGTAGCCAGGGACAATGCGAGCCGGCACATGCGCCGTTTCACAAAGCATCACAATACGACGGATCAAACTGCGAGGCACACGCGCCATGGAGACGATGACTTCATCCACCTTCTGTACGCGCACAATCTCTGAAAGCTGCTCAATCGTCCCCACAACAGGATAGCCCTGTATCCGCGCATGCTGTTTTGCAGGATCGTCATCCAAGAAACCAATCACCCTCATCTCCTGCAGACTCTTACTGCGTAATTCGCGCGCAATCAGATTGCCAACAGATCCTGCGCCGACCAATAATACGCGATGACGTTTCCCAGACGAAGAAACACCCCCATAATAACCTTCGACCAACAAGCGCCAAAAGAGCCTCACAAACAACAGCCCCCCCGTGACCATGAACGCATTAAAGAATGTAATACTATACGGTGGACGGCAACTCAAAGGATTTGGCATGAAATAACGCAACCCCAAAAATATCAGAGACGACACCCCCATCGCCGCCAAAAACCGAGGGACATCATTCCCGCTCATATAACGCCAAAGCACCTTATAACACCGAAACAGAATCAGCACCGTTAATTGAATCGCCCAGACAGGAATAAAGACCAAGGCGACTTGTCTCCACCCCACAAGAGGTGTGCCGAAATCGTATCTCAGCAAAAACGCGAACCCATACGAAAACGCCATCACGATGCTATCTATCAACATGGCTCCCAGCAATTGAGAGTAAATAACACCCGATGTTTTTTTAGTTGCATTCATAAACATAGTCGTTATTAAATCATAAGAAGTCGGATATTACAGCATTGTTTTTGGCAAAAATTCAAAAAACTAAAAAAACTGGCGTGAACCCTTGACAGAGAACATACGCCCGTGATATAACTATGCCGATTTTCTGCACGTCAGTGCGGGCGCTTAGCTCAGTTGGTTAGAGCATTACCTTCACACGGTAGGGGTCACAGGTTCGAGTCCTGTAGCGCCCACCATCTTAAAAACGGTTTTGACATTCAAAATCGTTTTTTCTTTTTCATTATTTCTAGACACAAAAAAACACTTCTGCAAAGCAGAAGTGTTTTTTCTTTCATCATTACGTCTGAATAAGGCCAATTATTTCTTCGCTGCCTTCTTCGCAGGAGCCTTCTTCGCAGGAGCTGCCTTCTTCGCAGGAGCCTTCTTAGCCGGAGCTGCTTTCTTTGCAGGAGCTGCTTTCTTTGCAGGAGCTGCTTTCTTAGCTGTTGCCATTGCTTTAACCCTTTCGTTGATAATGAACCAACAACATCTTCAACATACCACGTAATGTATATCAATCTGTTGTTTGATTAGTACTGTAGTATTTTTTTTTAGAAGATGCAAGAGTCTTTTTTAAAAAAAATAAAATATTTTTTTTCTTCCTTTTTTATCCTCTTCTGTATTCCTGTTTTTTCATTCTTTTTTTTTCTATCCCCTCTGTTTTATTTTGCATGTTAGCAAGCGGTTCGTATATACTGACTGCATGAATTTTCAAATCCTTCCGTCTCTACTGGCTGCTGATTATGGATCTCTTGCAGATGAAATTCAACGCATCGAAGATGCGGGTGCTGATGCTTTGCACATTGATATCATGGATGCACACTTCGTTCCCAATTTAAGTTTTGGCCCGGATATCGTCGCGCTCGCGAAGCGTGTTTGTCCGAACCTCTCTCGCAATGTACACCTCATGATGACACGTCCTGATTTATACCTCGAACGGTTTATTGACGCAGGTGCAGATGCCGTACAGATTCATGTAGAAGCCGACTGCGATTGCTGGAGCGTACTTGACCGCATCCGCAAAAGAGGAGTCCGTTCGGGTTTAGTCTCTCGCCCGCAAACATCCGTCACTGATCTTTATCCCTATGTATCCTGTTGCGACGAAATATTATTTATGACCGTCAACCCTGGTTATGGAGGGCAAGCCTTCATGCCCAACGTACTCCCAAAAATTGCAGCGTTGAGAGCGTATGCACATGCCCATGAGCAAGCCCTTGATATCATGGTGGATGGCGGCATTAATTTTGAGACCGCGGTGCTGTGTGCGCAACAGGGCGCGAATCAATTTGTGGTGGGGAGTTTTATGTTCAAACACGACGACATGGGGCAGACTGTGCTCACCCTGCGGACGACCTGTTCAGCCGCAGGCTGTCATTAATCTTATTTTCCAGCACCTTCACGCTGCATGACGCTCAGCGTCGTCTGCGCGATCCCTGCGGGATGCGTAGCAAAGGCGATGCAGGTCTTGGTGCCACGAACAAACAGGCTAAACGTTGGCGAGGCAACAGGGAGCGCACTCCAACCGCTATCGCGCAAGGCGACACCGACTGACTTCATAGCATCTTCAGGCTCATGAGATGTTTCCGCTGTCACAAACGACGTGCGTGTAGCTGAGCAGAACGCTGTGAAGCGCGGAACGCCGGGCAATGCGGACAATCCTTCTGGCCAAGCAAGAGGCTCATCCGCTGAACGTTTCTTCCCCTCCTGGAGCGACTGTTCAAACAGCATGACGATACTCGAAGCCGTTTCATATCCAGAGGGAATCACGATCAGCCGTTGCATACGTCCATTCTCTTTCGACGTAATCATCGTACCAACAGACGGAGAAATCTCTTTTGCAATCAAAAAACGGTTTCTTAACTGCGCACCGATCTCCGTAGCAGACTTCTCTTCAAAGGCATACGTATACAACATCCCCGGCTCACCATTGACCTGCACAGCGGTGGAGTACACTTGCGTGCCCCCTAATTCTTGCAACAGACGGGAATGATTCTTTTTAAAGCGCCAAAAGACATCCGCAAACAGACAGATTGGGATAAGGGCAACACACATAAAAAGTGCGCCCAGCAACAAGCGTGCGCTTGTTCTTTTCTTATTGGGCATCGCCAGCAGTCGATAGCCGTCAGCCTTCATTAATATAAACCTCCCATGAGTGGCATCCAGATTTCTTCTTTCACCGCGACTGCTTCTTTATTATAGGCAAAATTTCGAATGAACGGATCCACTCGCACTCGGTCTGTTTTCGATTCATAAACAGCACCCATCAAAACGACTAAATTCGGCGACTGCGAAAGCGTGGCCATCGAGAAAGGCAAGACCGACTTTTCAGAAACCCGTTGCCAATCGCCCTCTGCCTTTACGGAATGCGAAACAATCGTGCCAATCATTGAAGCTGATACCGACTGATTTTTTTGGGCCTCATCATCCGCTGTGAATCGTGTTTCATCCTTACCGCTCTTCCAATCAGAGATAGCCTCGGGCGAAACAGCAAGCGTACTTTGCATCGCATTCATTCCGGCATCTGCGCGAATTTCACCATGGATAGCCAGCGAAGTCATCGCCAGTTTGCTGACGTGTATAAAGCCGAGGACCAACAACAGGAGCACCAGCAGTCCTGCTGCAAACTCAATCATTGCCTGACCGTTTTTAGTTGATGTTTTCATGGCTTTCCTCTTCATGCGTTTCTAGTGGCCTCTCCGTGAACCACCCCCCCGGTGACCACCTCCACCCCCCGTCGGGATCTTGCACAAATGACTATTCAGCGCCAACCAATCAATACCCGTCTGTCGAAATGATTGGGGTTCCCACATCACCAATGCACGACAATAGCTACAATTACCGGGAGCCGTGGTTCCAATCTCCATATATGGCTTGAGATGCTGGGTCACATGGATCATCCATTCCACATCTGAAGACGAGTTATTAGACCCAGAAGCGGTATCTGCTGGAATCAGGCGTACATTGCGGAACGCGGGTAGCACAAACGCAGCGGCGGAATCTGGTTTCTTCTTTTCTGAGTCCGCTTCCAGATAACCAAACGCCTTTGCCGCGGCCGTCCAATTGACGGTCGCCTGCTTCGTTCCCGTCCCTGGCGTCATTCGGTCAACCACCGCTGACAACCGTATGACAACATCAGCGCCTGCATAATCATACTCCGGACGAATTTCACCTGCGGCTGGGAAGGGATATTCTCCATCCGGTTTAATCGAATCCCAGCTCGCCCACGTATCCCGCTTATACATGTACCACGTTTCCGCGAAATCCATAAGATTCGTATTATTCAAGTCAGGAACACCGTCAGGTGCCAAACCTGAACGCAGGACAGTCGTTTCAAGCGCATCCACCGCAAAGAGGTTCTTCATTTTTTCCGTGACCGGTTGAACGCCCACGCCATAGATTTCGCAATTATCATACGTATTGGGATTAATATCGGGCAACGGTGGCCAATCATGAAATGAATGATAGGATTCCAACAGCCCACGCTGATACAAATAAAACCAGCACCATGATCTCCCCAACACTGCCTCGTAATATTCTTTTGAAAGCAAAATATGCCCGTTCCCTGGGATCGCAAAAAACTGAGCGTTATCGGGTCCCGCAGCAATACCATCCGCACAGACGGTCTCTAACATGTCCGCATATTCATCCCATGCGCCAAGCCACGGTTCTTTGTAATATTTTTCGCCATCATCATTAATCGTATTCGCGTACTGGGTACGAATGGTGTTCACATGGGAACGCAATAAATCTGTGAGCGCTGGATCCACATATATATGATTATTTTTGGCGGCAACCTGTGAAGCGTAAAGCCCCGCCAGCGGACCCGTAAAACAGAGTCGAGCCTGCATATTTGTGATTGCATCAACCGCCGCTCGGTCAGGCATCGGCACGGCCGCCAAGGCCAACACGTGCATCAGGTTAAGTTCGCCCACAAGGTTCAACGTCGCGGCCTGCCATCTCGTCGCAGCAAGCGCAGCGGCATCACCTGCATTCTGAGCCTGCGTTTTACGCTGAATCACACGATGCAAGTCAACATTGAATAATAAAAAAAAGACAAGGACCGTGAACACCAGTAATAAGAAAAGGACAGCCTGCCCTGACCGTGAACGCTTCCAGGGAAGCCTACGACCCCACCACGCGTTTTGCTGATTGACTGTCATCGTGAGTCCACTTACCAATTCAAGTTTTCCATATAGAGCGGATACTGACTTTCAATGGAGTAGGTGGCACGCATCGTCACACTATCCAAATCATTGTCTCCGCCATTTCTTTTTAAGCTTCCCTCGAGGAGAGACATGATCGAGATCAACAAGGGCTGCCGCTGCAACACCGTGACTTCCAACGCACCTGGCATCGTGCCATCCAAATCCAACGGTTCCTCGAGCGATAAGGACATATTTTCCCACAGTTCGTAGTCAAGAATTTCTCGCGAAGTGGGCGAATTGACGCTCCCCATATATTCTGGCACGCGCGCACGCTCGAGTTGCGCTTTCGCGGAAACGGGCGAAGTCAACAACGCGGCATCCCAGATACGACCATAATTACCGCTCTGCAAAATCGACGACGGAGTCGAGAAAACCGCAAAAGGAATCAAGCTTTTTCCAGAGACAGGAATAGCCGCTGCGCGCGCAGCCTTCTCCACCATCCACTGATTAAAGCCAACCGATCGCGCACGTGCCGCACGTGTGGCGGCATGTGTCAACGTCATCTTCGCAGCAAACAAATTCGCATACTGAAACAGTGCTAAAAAACAGAGACACGCCGCAATAATGACGAAAACCGATTCGATCATCGCCTGACCATTAGACGTGCCTCTTTGCCTCCAGCCTGCTTTAGATGCCACTTCCGTCTGACTTAAGATTGCGGACGCTGTCTGCATTGATTTTATCCACCTCAGCTTGCGCCTCGCTACCGACATCTGCGTCCAACGCGGATGTCGCGCCGGAAACCTTTGTTCCAACAGCCTTACTGAACTTGCTGAAAAGGACAATCAATGTGATAGCAATAAGCACGACGATAATGATATATTCAACCATAGTCTGTCCACTGCGCTGAGAACGAGTCTTCATTTTTTTCTCCTCCATTTTGAGGAATGTCCCGGCATTCCCTGTTTACGGATAATCCGAACCAACCAGATCCAATGTCCGATTAGCTTGCTGTCGAACCGTATACAAACTCAAAGACAACACGGATACCACGAGAAGGATGGCAATAAACACAATCACGTATTCTACCATCGCTTGTCCAGAACAACGTTTCTTAGATGTTTGCAAGTGATTCATCTGTTTTTCAGTATACGCCTTCATGACTAATAAGGCAATTCGCGATTTTATAAAAAATCCTTATTCTTTATTTTTTTCATTGACTCTCCTATACCCTTTTTTGTAAAGTGTGCGCGCTTTCCTGTGGTGTGTCTAAGGATACAATCCCCGCTGCGGGTTCAATCGGGCTCCTTTTAGGTGTCCTGTTTCGCTTGACTTTAGGCGGATGAACCCTTATATTACACGCCGGAAAGTTCAAAGAAAAAAAGAAAAGCGCGGAACAAGGACCGCAAAGTAATTATGAGCCAGATTGATAAAACAGCAATTCGTAAGCAGTTTCAGCGGCATGAACGTGACACGGGATCGAGTGAAGTTCAAATCGCTTCGCTCACAAAAGAGATCGAATCTCTTACTGGGCACATGAAAGTAAATAAGAAGGATCATAGCTCCCGTTATGGCTTGATCCGTAAGGTCAACACCCGTCGCAGCTTACTCGATTATCTCAAGCGCACGGAAGAGGCGACCTATCAGAAAATTGTTAAGGATCTCGGCCTCCGCCGTTAATTGCGGCTGCCGTTTTTTCTTTTCTCGCGGACTCTATATTTACCCCAGAGGGTAAGCCATCTTTCCTGGCCTCATGCTTTCCGGTCCTTTTTCCGCTTGAAAGGTAAAACGAATGAAAGATACAACATCGGTCTCCATCAACGTTGGTGGAGCCACTATGACTATTGAAACCGGCCTTCTCGCTCGCCAAGCCGGGGGCGCTACTGTCGTGCGTTTAGGCGACACCATGGTCTTCTCGGCCGTCACCAACACCGATAAGCCACGTGAAGGAATCGATTTCTTCCCGCTCCAGGTTGAATACCGCGAAAAGTATTATGCTGCGGGTCGCTTCCCAGGCGGTTATTTCAAGCGTGAACAGCGCCCGTCCGAAAAGGAAATCCTTTGCGCGCGTATCACGGATCGTCCCATCCGCCCGCTCTTCCCACAGGGCTATCGTAATGATGTTCAGATTAATAACACCGTCTTTTCGGCTGACGGCGTCAATGACACGGACACGCTCGCCGTGAATGCTTCGTCCGCAGCATTGCACCTTTCCGAAGTCCCCTTTATGGGCCCCATCGGTTGCGTACGCGTCGGCCGTATCAACGGCGAGTTTGTGATCAATCCGACCCACGAGCAGCGCAAACTGAGCGATTTGGATTTGATCTATGCGGGTACACGTGACCGTTTTCTCATGATGGAAGGTGGCGCAGCGGAAATTACGGAAGAAGATTTCCTGACCGCCATGAAACTCGGCCATGAAGAAGTCGTCAAAATCATCGACGCTCAGATCGAACTTCGCAAGATGCTCGGCAAGCCTGACAAGGTTATCGTCGAAGAAGCTCCCGATGCTGAAAAGATGGCGTTTCTTAATGAGAACGGCGCAGCAGTTCTCCGTAAAGCGCTCCTCATCGCTGGCAAGATGGAACGCGAAAGCGCAGTCAAGGCCATCCGGGAAGAACTCAAGGCTAAGACCATGGAAAAGTGGCCTGAAGCAGTTACAGAAGCTTCGTTCGTCACGCTCTTTGACACACTGGAAATAGACCTCGTCCGCAAAAACATCCTTGAGGATGGCAAGCGTATCGATGGCCGTGCAACGGATGAAATCCGTAAACTTTATTCGCAAATTGGCGTGTTGCCGCGCGTACACGGTTCGGCCATTTTTGAACGTGGCGAGACCTCGACCTTGGCCTCGGTGACCCTCGGCACAACCAAAGATGCTCAGGAGCTCGATGCCATCACCGGCGGCGAAAAGAGTAAGGCCTTTATCCTGCACTACAACTTCCCTCCCTACTGTACGGGCGAAGTTGGCAGACTCGGTGCTACCGGACGGCGTGAAATCGGTCACGGTGCACTCGCCGAACGTTCACTCGCTCGGGTCATTCCTGAAAACTATCCGTACGCGGTCCGCGTCGTCTCAGACATCATGGGGTCGAATGGTTCGTCCTCCATGGCTTCTATCTGTGCCGGCGCATTGGCGTTGATGGATGCAGGCGTTCCAATCAAGGCACCCGTGGCGGGCGTTTCCGTAGGCCTCTTTGCAAATCAGGATGAGACACAGAATATTCTCATCTCGGACATTCTGGGCTCGGAAGATCACTGTGGCGATATGGACTTCAAGGTCGCTGGAACACGTAAGGGTATTACGGGCTTCCAAGTGGATCTCAAAATCCGTGGTCTCACCTGGGACTTGGTCGAAGCCGCTCTCAAGCGCGCCAAGGAAGGTCGGATGCACATTCTCGACTTCATGCATAGTGTCATGCCAGAAACGCGGGCTGACCTTTCGCCCTTTGCTCCGCGCATCACGACGATCAACATTCCTGTCGACAAGATTGGCGCACTCATCGGTCCCGGCGGATCGAACATCCGTCGCATCTGCGAAGTCTCCGGTGCGCAAATCGATATCAATGATGATGGCGTGGTCAGCATCTTTGCATCCAATGGCGAATCGCTTGCGATCGCCCAGCGTGAAGTCTCCTCTGTCGCCGCTGAAGCGGAAGAAGGGAAGATTTACGAAGGTACCGTAACGGGTATCAAGGAATTCGGCGCCTTTGTCGAAATCCTTCCAGGTATGGACGGCCTCTGCCACATCAGCGAACTCGCTGACCGGCGCATTGCCGTTGTCGAGGATGTCTGTAAGGTCGGCGACAAGATGTGGGTCAAGTGCATCGCGGTCGACGATCGTGGACGTATCAAGCTCAGCCGCCGTGAAGCTATGCGCGACCTCGACGCTGAAAAGCAAAAGGCGTAAAACACAACAAAGCCCCGCGCTTGTCCAAGCGTGGGGCTTTTTTAATCCATGCGTATTATCGGCATAGATACCTCGCTCCGTTCCACAGGCATCGGCATCATCGATGCCATGGGTTCACGCATGGTCTCTGTATGGTATGGCACTATAAAAAATCCTGCCACACGCCCCCTCTCCGCTTGTCTCCTCCATTTACAGGACGAACTCGCCACGCTCATCACAGAATATCATCCCGACGTTGCCTCAATCGAAGGCGTCTTCTTTGCAAAGAACGTCAAGACCATGATGATTCTCACCCATGCGCGCGGCGTGATGATTGCACAATGTGCACGTCTGTGCATTCCAGTCTATGAATATCAACCCCGTTCGGTCAAGATGGCCACCGCTGGCTGGGGCGCCGCTGAAAAATCGCAGGTTCAAAAAATGGTCAAGACACTCCTCGGCCTTTCCGAGGAACCCCAAAACGATGCCGCAGACGGTCTCGCACTCGCCATTACGCATCTCCATAATCAGACCCGCATCGCTCTCCAAGCCGCCAAGCCCATTTGATTTTAAGGGGCCATCCCGGCTGTAAAAGAAGAGATTATCACTTCGTCTTATCGGCGTACACGTCGGGATCGATGGATAGTCGATTAATTTTATAGTGCATCACGCGGGGCGATAAACCGAGCGTACGACCAGCGGCAGACATGTTGCCGTTGTTTTTTTTGAGCCCTTCAACAATCAGTTCGCGTTCAAAGGATTCGACCATCATGTTAAAGGAGGCGTTGCCGTCCTTAATAAGTTCAGAATCATTCGCTGCACCTGTCTGAAGAGAGGGCGGCAGATTGTAACTGTGGATGCAATCATCTGTTGCCGTCAGCACCGCACGCTCAATACAATTTTCCAGTTCTCGAACATTGCCCGGCCAATGATAGGTCATCAGCATATTGATGGCCGGCGTTGAAAGACGCTGAATCGTCTTGCTGTATCGCAAATTCAACTTCTGAATAAAATGTTCTGCCAATAAAATAATATCGCACCGCCGTTTCGCCAAGTCAGGAAGGACGATGGGAAATATATTCAGGCGATAATACAAGTCTTCGCGAAACTTTCCCTGCTCCATCAGCTCTTCCAAGTTCCGGCTCGTGGCGGCCAAGAGCCGCACATCGCTTTTAAGTTCATCGTTGCTTCCGACCCGTGAGAAGGTCCGCTCTTGAATGAAGCGCAACAGTTTCACTTGCGTCTGAGGGGTGAGATCTCCGATCTCGTCCAGGAAAAGGGTTCCTTTGTTGGCAGCTTCCACACGTCCGATGCGAGTATTGACTGCGCCGGTAAAAGATCCCTTCTCGTGGCCGAACAGTTCACTCTCCACAAGACTTTCCGGAAGAGCTGCGCAGTTAAGCGCAATAAAGGGCTTGTCCGCACGCGGACTCAGTCTGAAAATAGCATTGGCGACTAATTCTTTGCCGGTTCCCGAAGCCCCTCGGATCAGCACCGTCGCGTTACTGGGGGCAACCTGGCGGATGAGATCATACGTCTTCTTCATCGAGCTACAATTACCGATCAGTTGGCCAGGATTGCCACTCGTTTCCCCCAACGCAGACCGCAACAGCTGATTCTCTTTGATTAAGCTCTCGCGTTCATCCATTTCCGTCCTGTAGACACTGGCTGCTTCTGCTGTGAGATTGCCCACAATTTCAAGAAAGCGCAAATCTTCTTCAAGAACGACGCCCGCGCTGACCTCTCGATCAATACTTAAGGTGCCAATCACTTTTTCCATGTAGAAAATCGGCACACACAGAAAAGCGACGTCCTTTGCCCCTGTCCGCGAACCCGTAATATTCCTGAAGCGTTTTTCTTTGGAAACATCTGGCACCAACTGGGCAATGCCTGTCTCGGCAACGGTTCCCGTAATACCTTCGCCAAGCTTGTAACGTCCACGTTTCTGCTCCGCATCGCTCAGACCATGCGAGGCGGCAATTTCGAACACATCCCCTTTTCTAAGTGTAAAGGTACCCCGCAACATCGCCATTTTGCGATGGAGCACGTCAAGCACCTTTTCCAGCAGGGCAGTAATGTTTCGCTCGTGTACAACAGCCGAACTGATTTCACACAACACATCCAGCTCAGTCTTTAGTTGGTTTTGCATATCAGGTCTTTAGTGTACTTGATTAAGTTAAGCGTTGTCCATCAAAAAACAATTTATGGATTCCACGACTTTCTTCGCATCAGCCATGGCTCGAACAACCAAACTGGGGCCATTGGCCGCATCACCCATAATAAATACGTTTTTCTCATGGATGTCATACGTGGGTTTAAGAAACCCCATGGCCAAGAAAACGAGATCCGCCTGAAGCAGTTCTGTCGTGCCATCAACCGGCGTGAAGCTCAACGGCCGTCCCTCTGGTGAAAAGGTCCATTGCACCCGCCGGACCTCGACGCCGGTCACGGCTCCATTCGTCCCCAGACAGCGCGTACTTTGCAGATCCCAACGCCGCGTTCCGCCTTCCAACTGACTCGAGGACGTACGTTGCTTATAAGGCCATAACGGCCATGGCGTGGAAGCTGACCGCTCTGCGGGTGGCTCAGGCATAATTTCAATTTGCAGGATGCTCTTCGCGCCTTGCCGGACTGAGAGTCCGACGCAATCGCTTCCAGTATCACCGCCGCCAATGATGAGCACCGTACGACCCTCAGCCGAGACATTGCCATTCAGAAAATCAAGTGCATAATAGATGCCCCGCAAATCCGAGCCTGGGATGTCGAGCGCACGAGGTGTAGGCGTACCACCGGCCACCACAACGGCATCAAACTGGCGCGCAAGATAATCCATGGAAATATCTTTCCCAATCTCCGTGTTCGCCTGGAATTCAATCCCCGTATCCTTCATCACCTGAATGCGGCGGTCGATGATTTTCTTGTCGAGCTTGAAGGCTGGAATGCCATAACGCAACAGACCGCCAAAATCCGGTTTACGCTCAAAGACCGACACGTGGTGCCCAGACTGGTTCAGCTCTATTGCTGCTGCCAAGCCAGCTGGTCCGCTACCGATGATGGCAACGCTTTTCCCCGTACGCTGTTTGGGTGCCGCGCTACTTACCCAGCCGTTTTCAAAGGCGGTTTCGATGACCTGCTTTTCAATCTGACGGATCATCACAGGCTCAACCCCAAGCGAAGCTGTGCAACTTCCCTCGCAGAGCGCGGGACAGACACGAGCGGTAAACTCCGGCATCGTGTTCGTCGCATTGAGAAGTTCATAAGCCTCACGGTCGTTGCCCTTGTGGACCGCCTCGTTGATCTCCGGAATACAATTGCAGAGCGGACATCCCATGCCATGGCAGAAGGGAATACCACAGGTCATACAACGGGCCGACTGCTGATGAATCTCCTCAGCCGAGAGCGTCCGCTCGACTTCCAAGTAATCCTGCTTGCGGATATCCACTGGGCGATAGACATTACCTATACGTTTTGTGGTTAGAAATTCTTTACTCATAATTGCTCCCCAAATTAGTCTTCTATTTTAGCTGTCTTGGCCAGCAACTGCTTGTATTCAACGGGGAATACCTTTACAAACCGACTCCGGGCATCCTGCCAGGACACGAGGATTTGTTTTGCCTTTTTACTGCTTGTTGCGCAGATGTGTTGCTGAATCAAGGTAATCAACTCGGCCTCGTCTGCAGAGTTCGCCAACACCGTCTCCAAATCCACAGTATCCAGATTACATTTCAAGTCAAAATCGCCAGCCTCATCGTACACGTATGCAATACCACCAGACATGCCGGCCGCAAAATTGACGCCAACAGGTCCCAGCACCACGACACGTCCGCCAGTCATGTATTCGCATCCATGATCGCCACCCCCTTCGAGCACCATGGTCATGCCACTGTTTCGGATGGCGAAACGCTCGCCTGCCTGTCCATTCAGATAGATGGTTCCGCTGGTCGCACCATACCCCACCACATTGCCTGCAATCACATTCTGGCTCGCCTCAAAAGTCGCCGCAGGTGGCGTCCTGATGATAATCTCTCCGCCAGAAAGACCCTTGCCGACAAAGTCATTCGCTTCGCCCGTAAGTTCAAGCGAAATGCCCGGCGCAAGGAATGCGCCAAAACTTTGTCCGGCACATCCGGTGAGCTGAAGACGGATACAGTCCTTGGGAAGGCCCTCTGCTCCAAAGCGTCTAATCACTGCGCTTGATAACGCGGTTCCAACGGTCCGGTCAACATTTCCGATGCCTATTTTTAGGGTAGTGACCTCACCCTTTTCAAGCGCGTTCTTCAAGTGTGGAATGAGCAAGCGTTCATCAAAACTGGGTTCCGATTCCACGCATTTTTCAAAACGAATATGCTTCCCAGAAACTTGTTTCAAGATGCGGCTAAAATCAAGGTTACGCGATTTGAAAAAGTCAATCGCGCGGTTCATTTTCAGGAGATCGCTTCGACCCACAGCCTCATGCAGTGATTTTAGGCCGAGGCGCGCCAAATGTTCGCGAACTTCGCCAGCCAGCATCCGGAGGAAGTTTTCGATATATTCGGGCTTCCCCTTAAAACATTTGCGCAACTCTGGATCCTGAGTCGCAACGCCGACCGGGCAGGAGTTCTCATGGCACTTGCGCATCATCACGCAGCCCAGACTCACAAGCAGCGTAGTCGCGAAACCGAACTCTTCCGCACCCAGCAACGCACCTATTATAACATCCCGGCCTGTTTTTAATTGTCCGTCCACCTGAAGACGCACCCGCGAACGCAGGTTGTTCAGGACGAGGGTCTGCTGCGCTTCCGCCAAGCCCAGTTCCCACGGTAATCCGGCGTGCTTGATGCTCGTCAACGGGGAGGCCCCAGTGCCACCATCATGACCGCTGATCAGGACAACATCCGCATGGGCCTTGGCCACACCTGCGGCAATGGTTCCGACGCCGACTTCCGAAACCAACTTGACAGAAATTCGTGCCTCACGGTTTGCATTGCGCAGATCGTAAATGAGTTGCGCTAAATCCTCGATGGAATAAATGTCATGGTGTGGCGGTGGCGAGATCAGCGTGACATTCGGCGTGGAGTGCCGAACGCGCGCAATCATCTCATCAACCTTGTGCCCCGGTAATTGTCCGCCTTCCCCAGGCTTGGCGCCCTGCGCCATCTTGATTTGCAACTCCTTGGCATTCGCAAGGTAGTCAATCGTCACACCGAAGCGACCGCTGGCCACCTGACGAATGGCGCTCCTGCGCACCTCGCCGTGGGGTCCTGGATTCATGCGTTCCGAATCCTCGCCGCCCTCCCCGCAATTGCTCATAGCCCCCAGCCGATTCATCGCGATAGCGATGGCCTCATGGGCCTCTGGACTGAGCGAACCCAAAGACATCGCACCTGAAACAAAGTGATGGATAATCGACTCCACACTTTCCACTTCCGAAATATCAATGGGCGTTGTCGGTACAAACTCGAACATTCCACGCAGCGTATGTACCTGCTGACTCTGATCATTAATGAGTTGCGCATATTCCCGATATTTTGAAACTTGGTTTTCTTGGACCGCCTGCCGAAAGAGGGAGAGTGTGTGAGGCGTCCACAGATGGCTCTCTCCGTCTTTACGGAACGCATACTCGCCACCTGATTTCAGGATTGCGCCTTGCTGGGACTCCTTATAGCGTTGCTCGGTTTCACGGGCGATATCCGCGAGGCTCATGCCGCCAATGCGCGATGCCGTACCTGGGAAAAAGCGATCAATCACAGTCTGGTCGAGTCCAACAGCCTCGAAGATCTGGGCCGAACGATAACTACGTAAAGTAGAGATGCCCATCTTGGACATAATTTTCAACAAGCCCTTGTCAACGGCATGAATGTAGTTCTCAGCCGCCTTGGCAGGATCGGCCGTGATCGCATTCGTCAACGATAACTGATGCGCGCATTGCAGCGCCAAATACGGATTGACCGCGGTCGCGCCGAAGCCGATCAGCAACGCAAAATGCATCACCTCCCGCACTTCGCCCGACTGCACGATCAAGCCTACAGGCGGACGCAATCCAACCTGTACGAGTGCGCGATTGACCGCCACGGTCGCCAGCAGCGCAGGCATCGGCATCGTTCCAGAAGGAAGTTCGCGATCTGAAAGAATTAAAATACGTTTACCTGCCTTCACCGCTTCCACAGCTCGCGCCGCAAGACTATCCAGTGATGCTGACAAATCAGCCTCCCAGCCAATAGGTAATACAACGGCCTGAAACGCCTCATCCTTCACCATGGATAACCGACGCACATCCTCATCCGTGAGCACGGGACGCTGCAACTTGATAAGCTTGGCGTGGCTTGCGTTCTCCTCAAGGATATTGCCTTGATTACCGATATAGGTCAGCAGACTCATCACCAGCTCTTCGCGGATAGGGTCGATCGGAGGATTCGTGACCTGCGCAAAAAGTTGCTTAAAGTAGTTGTACAACAGGGGTGTCTTTTTGGAAAAGACCGCCAAGGCACTATCATTTCCCATAGAGCCAACTGGCTCGTGCCCTGTCTGAGCCATCGTCTTCACGATGATCTCAACATCTTCGCGGCTCCAATTGAAAAGTCGCTGCAACCCAAAGAGATCGTCCTGAGTCTGAGGCGGCGTAATAGAATCGAACAGACCATGCACCATGATCTTGTTGTCGTCCACCCAGCGACGATACGGTTTCTGTCGCGCCAATTGATTCTTTATTTCGTTGTCAAAAACCAGCCGATGATTTTCGAGATCGCAGTAAATCATTTCACCTGGTTTCAGCCGACCGCGACGCACCACGTTATCATCTGGGATATCCAACACGCCCGTCTCAGAGGCCAGCACAAAAATATTATCGCAGGTGAGCGTATACCGGGCAGGACGCAACCCATTGCGATCCAGCATCGCGCCGGCATTGATGCCATCGGAGAAGGCCACGGCTGCTGGACCGTCCCACGGTTCCATCAGTGCAGAATGATACTCAAAAAATCCACGGACATCCTTACCCAGATGATACTTCGGCCCCCACGCCTGCGGCATAATCATCAGCATGGCATGAGGCAACGAACGACCCGAAAGCACCAGCAATTCGAGCATGTTATCCAGATATCCAGAATCGCTCAACCCCGCATCGAATAACGGCAGACACTCCTTGAGTTCGTCACCGAACAACTCACTCTTAAAGAGCTTTTCGCGACTGCGTTCCTGATTCAGATTGCCACGCAATGTATTAATCTCGCCGTTATGCGCCAGATAACGATAGGGATGGGCAAGCTTCCAAGTGGGAAATGTATTCGTGCTATACCGCTGATGTACCAGCGCCACAGATGAAGCGAAATCTGGATCCTTCAAGTCCGCGAAAAAGTCGTCAATCTGCGTGGCCATCAGCAAGCCCTTGTACACAATGCTCCGGCAGGAGAAACTGCAGAAGGTCAACTCCTTAAAACGCTTCTCAAGGATACGGCGGACCACAAAGAGCTTCCGTTCAAACACCACGTCCGATCCGAAAGCCTCACCGCTCACAAAAAGCTGTCGTATGCGCGGCATGGAGTTCCGTGCATTACGGCCGATCGCTTCCGGATTGACCGGCACGTCACGCCAACCCAACACAGCCATGCTCTTGCCATGTAACGCCGCCTCAATTTCTGATTCCATGTCCACACCACCAAACACCATCGCTACGGCATAACGTTTGGGCAACGCGAAACCGACCTTGCTTCGGAAGAAGCGATCGGGCATGGCCACAAGAATGCCTGCACCATCACCGGTATCAGGATCACCTCCTGCGGCACCACGGTGCATCAAGCGCTTCAGAATGGTAATCCCCTTGCTGACGATACTATGACTCGGCTTGTTATCAAGCGACGCAACAAGACCTACACCACAGGCATCATGCTCATTTTCAAAGCTATAAAGTCCAATATCCGGCACGGGATAAATTGAAGATTCTATTTTCATGGTTCAATTTTAAGCAATCCTCATGCCAGAAAGCAATATTAATAAAAAACAATCTTTTACATTATAAATAACATTATTTTTGTTAAAAATTTTACACTATCGTAACTGCTCAACGACAATTCATTTACAAAATGGTAAAACTAAACTATCGGAAGAACACATTCCATGATAAGTCCTGTATCCACGCCATTGCGTATCGAGACTTGCCCGTTGAACAGTCGCAAGATACGACTGGCCAAGGCGGCACCTAAACCAAAATCGCCGCCACCCTTGATCAGTGTCCGTTGACCGCCCACATCGAAGAACGTCGCGATAGCCTCTGAAGAGAGCGTTGGCCTTCCGAATAAAATCACTACGTGTGCCTGTCCTTCAGAGACGCCTGTCTGGAGTATAAAGGGGTCCCCGTCGCAAACGCAACACGCAGCCGTCAGCAACAAGTCCGTAAAGGCACGTGTGAGCAGATTCACTTCCCCGTGGACAGTCACCTGTTCTACCGCAGCAAGAGAAACCTCTACCTGGCAATTGGAAATTTGACCTGCAAACGCTTCAAGCGAATCTCTGAGAACGTCTGCCAAAAGCAAAGACCTCATCCCAAAGTATTCTGAAACAACATTACTATCTGAGGCGACATCAATATGCGCAAGGGTTTCCGCATCTTCGATTAGCTTGTTGATACGGCGGCAAGAAAAGTCGTAGGACTCGCGCAGTTTGAGACCGTTGAAGGTTGGCGGTGCATCCATGAACAGGAGTTCCGTGATACCTAAAATACCCGAGAGCGGCGTGCGCATCTCATGGGAAAGCATATTAAGCCACTGGTTTTTAGCATCATCCCAGATGCGCAACCTCCGATTCGCCTCGGCGAGTTCCTGAACGCGTTGATGGACGATTTCTTCCAGATGAATCTGGTGTCGGCGTAACTGGAGGTGAGTATTTGTACGAGCCAAGACCTCCAATTCGGAAAAAGGTTTGGTAATATAATCAACGCCCCCCAACTCGAAAGCGCGCACCTTATCGGTGAGATCCGAGAAAGCGCTCAGAAAGATGATCGGGATCAAGCGAAGGCGCTCATCGGCCTTAAAGTGGCGACAGACTTCATAGCCATCCATCCCTGACATTTGAATATCGAGCAGGATAAGGTCGGGCATCTCCTCTCTTGCGGACGTGAGAGCCATATCTCCACTTGGAAAGGCGCGGACACTCCACCCTTTTCGACGGAGCATCGCTTCGAGCACATTCAGATTATCAGGTTCATCATCGATAATCATAATGGTTGCGGAATCAGAATTGTTAATCATTCGGCGACTTCCTTCGCAGCATCAAGGAGGGTCTGTAGACGGTCATAATTATAGGAGTCAACAAGTACGGATATCCCTGCTGCGAGTTCGGCATGATGCTGTGTGATCGTTTCAACTATTTGCCGTAATCGCTGGATATCACCACGGCGTAACGCCTGTTCGAGTAAGCGACGTTGTTCCTCGGGTATCTGTATCATCGCTTTGGCGTCAAACCCAGCAGGCATCCTCAGACGAGAACCTATTGATTGTTTCTGTTCATAGTCATACTGAATACCACAGACTCTACCAATTTCCGTCAGGAGCTGATCCCATATTACAGGCTTGGACACATAGCCATTCGCGCCTGCGGCGAACGCAGGTACGCTTTCATCGGTGAAGCCAGAAGCTGTTACCATCACCACGGGGGTTTCTCGCCCATTAGGGAGTTTACGGATTTGGACGATGGTTTCATAACCATCCATATCCGGCATGCACTTATCCATCAAAATCAGATCAAATGCCTCTGCTTGACGTATCAGGCACAAGGCCTGGGCGCCACTGGCCGCTGTTTCAACAACAAACCCGACCGGTTCCAGCATAGACGCGAGCATGTCACGGCTTAAGGGGTCGTCATCCACCACCAAAAGACGGAGTGCACGCTGGTCTTTGCGCAGCCGCCACACATTTCTATTTGAGGACTGTTCATGGAGCTCGTCACTTGCAGCCTGGGCACGGAAGATAAACCGGAAACGACTTCCCGCACCAAGTTGACTCGTCACGGTAATGTCTCCACCCAGCGCGTGTGCGTAGCGTAGGCTCAAGTAGAGACCCAGCCCCGTACCCTTGACACCCTTCCAGCCGCTCTCCGCCTGTTCAAAAACAGCAAAGATGCGGGTCAAATCATCAGGTCCAATACCATGCCCCGTATCTTCCACATCTACGGCAATCATGAGATCCCCGTTAGGCATCGTTCCGTCCAACACAGAAGCCGACAAACGTACGCTGCCTTTTTCCGTAAACTTGACCGCGTTACCCACGAGATTCACGAGGATCTGCCGGATCTTTCCAGAGTCCGCTTGGATGAAGCGAGGCACATCTGGTGAATACGTAAACTCCAGCGTTAACACCTGTGCAGCCGGATGCTGAACAAACATGAGTCTCACATCCTCCAATGCCTGATAAAAATCAAAGGTCTTCGGCGCGAGCGTGATGGTTTGAGCGTCACAACGCACCAGTTCGAGCAGATCAGTGAGCAATTCCAGTAGATGCTCGCCGCTGCGAATGATTGCTTTCAGCCGAGGATTTACGGGGCCGAGGTGACTCTCGCGCTCCATGATCTGGGCGTACCCGAGGATGGCATTGAGGGGCGTCCGGATCTCGTGCGACATATTGGCGAGGAAAAGACTTTTGGCAAGTGCTGCTGCTTGCGCTGCGTCACGCGCCAAGGTCAACCGTTGCTGGAGCGCCTGTGTTTCTCGCTCTGTGGCGCGACGCGCTTCGAAATGAGCATAGAGTTCCGCGAGCACGTGCAAGAGCGCCACCTCTTCTTCTCTCCAGTCCCGCTCTTCCGAGACGGCATCAAAACCCACGAACCCCAAGCAGGCCGTGCCCTGCATCAGGGGCAGGGTAATGAGCGAACGAATGCCTTGAGGCGCGAGAACCTGCCACAGATAACTGTCCGTCGGCAGTGCCGCCACGCTGGGGATGTGTATACATTCACCACGCCGGTGCGTCGCGACCCAGTCAGGAATATTGTCATTCGGCACCGCCTGCAGGTTGTTGATCTCGGGGGTAATCCCAGCACCACACCACTCGTGGGTATTCGTCATGATCCCTGCGACAAAGTCATACGCGAAGAGGTAGGCACGGTCTGCATGAATGAGTTTGCCCATGGTTGCCAGTGACTGGTCAATCGCGGAATCCTGAAGCTCCAGCGGCACATTGACAAACTCCGTTGCCAGACGCATCAAATCGCGCTGGATGACCGAAAGCCTCGCCAACTCCTTTTCAGCATGTTTGCGAGCCGTAATGTCGGTCATTACAGACAGGAAATATTGTTGCCCTTGACTACTAATCACTTCGCCAGAGAAGAGTCCGTCGAGAAGTGTTCCGTCTTTACAACGAACCTGCAGTTCAACACCAGCCAAATGCTTGTCCAGCAGAAGTCGATCAGCAACTGCGGCATGCTTTTCCGGATATAAAAACAAGTTAAACTCGGCAGAAGTATGCCCAATGACCTCCTCGCGGGAATAGCCGAGCGTCGCCAGAAAGGCATCATTGACATCCATGAAACGTCGATCCGGCAACGTGGAGAGGGTGATCAAGCTGGGATTATTACGGAACAACCGTTCGAACCGCTGCTGCGCTTCCTGTTCCGCGCTCAAGTTCTTACAGATGCCGAAGAGACAATTCTCCCCGTTCCACTTACCAAACCAAACCCGCGTTTCAACGGGCACGAGGGTGCCATTCTTATTCACCAGCGGAAGGGGGCTGCTATCCCGCTCGCCCTTAAACATGGCAGTGAAGATGGTCTCGGCTTCCTGCCGCTTATCCGCCGGATGCACATCCAGCAGATGCATACCCTTGAGTTCTTCTGCCGTGTAGCCCAACGTTCGCGTGACTGCGCTGTTCGTGAAAAGAATACGGCCCTCCGGTGTGCCCACCATGATCATGTCGGTCATGGACTCAAAGAAGGTGCGGAAATTAGACTCGCTCTCTCGCAACGCCTCCTCGGCCCTCTTCTGAGCGGTAATATCCCAGTTTGTACCGATCATACGCAAGGGTGTACCGGTGTCATCGCGTTGCACCATCGCGAATCCGCGAATAAAACGGATCGTCCCGTCTGGCCACAGGACCCGAAATTCAATATCGAACTCCTTCTCTCCACGCAAGGCGAGATGAATGCGTTCATCGCCACGCTGGCGGTCTTCCGGATGAAGCCCCGCCTGCCAAGCCTCGTAGGCACCGCTGAACTGATCCCGCGTAATACCGTAAAGCTTGAACATTTGGTCATCCCAGACGAGCAGGTTGTTGACCACGTCGTAGTCCCAGATACCCACGCCGCCCGCGCGCACCGCCAGCGTCAAACGGGTGGTGACCAGCAACAAGGACTCTTTACTCTTTTTGAGGTCAACAGTCAGCTCGCTCGCCATTCGCTGAGCTTCAGACTGGGTGCTCAACAAGACACCAAACAGGGCGCCCAGCAACAAGGTGCAGAGGATCCCTCCGATAAGGGCCAACCCAGCACCTGCGTATGCTGGCACCAACACGCCGCTGTTCATTCGTGTAAAGCAGAGCGTCCAACGACGGCCGTTGAAATCAATCGGCAACTGGCGCTCGAAACGGATGCCCACCCCCTGACCGACCTGTTCTGCAGCCGTGCTAAAAAGCAGATTTGATGACGAAGGCTGGCTGCCGTCAAAGATTCGCAGTTGCAAGGGGTCTTTGTTAATCAGCGTGTTGGAACCCAATATCCCCTGAAGCAGGTCATCCATCCGGTAAGGACTGTAGACCCAGCCCATAATGGCGGCTCGGCGCTGTTCGACGCTTTCGGTAGGCAGCCCTTTTCGGTAGACCGGCACATACATTAAGGTACCCGCTTGCACCTTTTTGTCCGTTTCCTGAACAAGAATCACCTTTCCGGAGAGTGCCGCCGCATCCGTATCTCGCGCCCTTTCCATGGCAGCCCGGCGAATCGGCTCCGAAAACATGTCGTATCCGAAGGCTCGCAGGTTGCGGCCTGAAAAGGGTTCCAAATAAATGATGGAGGAGTAAACATCCCGTTCCCCCGGCGGACGCACCTGATACTCCGGAAACCCCGCTTTGCGAATTGCCTGAGTATGCCTGGGTAGTTCGTCATGCGGGATCAGCAAAGAAAACCCAAGGCCCTGAATACCGGGGAGGTACTTATCAACATGGAGGTGCTGCGTGAAGGTGCGCCACTCCTCACGCGTGACCTCCTCAGAAGCTTCAAACAACGCGGCCCCCCCCATCAAGATGCGTGCATGGTCGTCGAGCCTGCCTTCAATACTTTTCTGGAAATCACTGCACCCGGCATTAAAATCAAGCTTTTCAAGCCTATCCTCGCTGGTTTTTATGTAGTACGCTAACGCAAACGTCAATGCCAGCCCCGCCAGCAACACTTTCCGGACGATAGACTGGGTTAAGCGTCCCAACAATTTACCATTCAAATATCGCATGAAATAGATCATAGAAGGTCTTCTTTTTTATAGGTAACACGTCGTCGCTTTTTTTATGATCCATTAATCCATGTAAACACGTATTACTTACTCTTTCCTTCCGAGAGTATCAAAACAAGCATAGAGTCTTCAAGTGCGATTTTGACCCGACAGCCATTTTACAAATTGCAAATTACACGCAACGCGACAGGCGGAGCAGATGATTCGGTTGCCATCGTGATCGTGTCCGCTTCTGAAGACCCGGGAACAACACAGATAAACAGGGCCATGAATGCCAGCCTGAGATAGCCGAGCCTGGCTGAAACAAAACCGCATATCTCCAAAGATATTGTGTGTTTTGAGTTGTTTTGTGTAAACATGATGAAGCTGCTTAATCGAATAATTCTAATTTTTTCAAATTTAAACATGTTAATTTTATCTCGAATGACGGGTTTGGGCTAGTCGGAAAAAAAGGCTAACCTTTGTAGGACAAAATAACCCGTCTATCCTTTAAAACGCAACGCGTCAGTAGCGACGATCTACTGCTACGCTACGGATTCGTCCCCTACGGTACCGTGATCCGATTCCTCTCCTACTAAGCGTTGATACACATTAAAAACTGACGGATATTTTTGATCGTGTCAAGCGACTCCCAAAAAGCTATAGTTACTGTTTTATGAATATGCCTCATTCACTGACCTCTATGACCCTCACAATTAAATACAAAACTAACATTCTCCTCATGAACAAGAAACATACAACAGCTAATCTTATCGCATCTCAAGGACGTAAGCGGTGTTTCTTGAAATGAAATACGGTTCTTGAAAAAAGAAGGAGAATCATGAAAACATTAGTATTCGTTGCGACAAGCATCGTTGCGCTGGCCTCGATGGCAGATGATGGAGCAAAGGCCAAGGATGCGGCAGTCCCAAAGCTGGATGGCGAATCACTCATCCAGGAGTATGCAAAGCGAGCTGTGGCCGAGAAGGAGGGGCTCCAGATAGATGGCGGGGCGGATATCCGTATGCGATATGATATCTATGACAACCTGCCTAATGCTGGGAAGGCTAACGCAGGAGGAGCCATTAAATCAGACTTCGTGGATTATTATCGCCAGCGCACACGTGCCTGGGGATCAGCCTATTTCGGCGACTATGGCCTCTTCCTCCGGTTAGGAAATGAATTCCGAGCATACGACAACTATGGCGGAACACACAACTACAAACAATTCCCGGATCAACTCTTCGTGGATAATCTGTATTTCGACTTCAAAAACCTGCTCTATGACCGTGTCGATGTGCGAATCGGACGTCAGGATATGAAGTATGGCGCAGGGCGGGTCGTGGCGGACGGCACTCCGTGTGACGGCAGCCGTTCCGAATACTTTGATGCGATCAAGGTGACGGTGCGGGTAACAGAAAAGACCTCCGGTGACTTCTTCGCAACCTACACGAAACCCGTGGATAACTTCCTGACCATCGGAAACGCAGACGGCCAGAATTATAATATCACCAGCTACGATGGCGATGTCGGACCCGGCAAGGATGATGATATGACCGAGTGGGGCGTTGGCACGTACTGGACAATCAAGGAGTTCAAGGAGTGCCCGCTCGATCTCTACGCGATCTACAAAGACGAATCCGACTGGCATTTGGGTGGAAGTGCAGCTAAAACCATCCCTGGCCGTCAGTATGCGACTATCGGAACACGCTTGACCCCTCAATTCACAGATAACATCTCGGGAGAATTTGAGGCCGCCTATCAATTTGGGCAGACCGATAACAATACTACGAAAAATATCAAGGGCCAAGCCATTAACGCCTATATGCTGTACGGCGGGTTGAGCTACAAAACAAAAGAAACCTACATGAAACCCTACTTAACCGCCGGGGCACTCTACCTCTCCGGCGACGACCAGTCATCCGCCTACAACAAGGACGGGGCCTCCAGTTCCATCACGGGTTGGAACCCGGTCTATGGAAGGTGCACCATGATCGGCGAATTGCCTGTGAAGATGTATGGCTCAAGCTATCGTTGGTCCAACTTGATCTATCCGCATATCGAACCCGGCTTCGAACCCTTCAAAGGTCATAAATTCAAAATCCAGACAGGTCCGATGTTTGCCGACAAGCAAGACTATCTGGCTGACAGCAGCCAGAACCTTTATCGTGGCTGGTACACCCAGGCCAAGTATGAGGCCACGCTGTTAAAAGAGATCGTCAACAAGCGCGGTGCAGTCAAGGCAGCGTTGCAATTGGAACACATGGCGTATGGCGACTACTATGAAAAGAACACAGCGGCCTCTGGTGGCGACAACGGCTACTTCGCCCGTGTCGAACTCAGCATGGCGTTCTAATCTCGGCCCATACCATCAGCATTAAAATTTGAGCGTTCAACGTTAAGCGGTTGAACGCTCATTTTTTATGTGCCTTGAATTCAGGGTTCCGTTTCTAACCACGGATGAACACAAATTTATTTGAAAATTTTGTGGTTCCCCCTGCTTTAAATTGCAAGCAGACATCTCATTCTCCGCTCACGGGATCGTCACTTCGAGCCGATAAAACCGCGCCTTGGCCGAAGTGTTAGTATCGGTCAAGACATCAATGCCACCGTGCCCCCAGACTGGCAATTGGCTTGGATCATTCGTCCAGCTACCGGAAAACAAGTTCGTCGTCCAAGAGAGCGTGTATTGCCGTCCCGTGGAGGAGCCCTCAAAATAAATTTTCCACGGCGGCAGATTGCTGACCGCCACGATCCGGAGGAGAGACGCCGCATTGGTAGGATTCGTGTCAGCCACATACTCCTGCCACGCCGTAGTCCCATCTTTATCCGTATCCGTTAAATCTGCTGCTACATAATTCGCGTTCGTAACCAAACTATACTGATCGAGCCACAGGTAAGGCGTGCCGAGTGAAGTCTTCATCGGCTGAACAACACTGAATACGCTACTTGTACCGCTACTCCCCAAACCGTTATCTGCGTTCAAAAATACATTTGTTGCTGCCTGTGACACACTGACCGCACCATTCCAAACCCCGCTCATAAAATTGCCAGAGTTCGTCGGACTGATGGCAATAGCGGTAGTGCTGCTGCTAGGGCCTATACAAATATCATCAATGAACCAACCTTCAGCGGTTCCGGTAATAGTCGAAGTGAATCGGAACCTGATTTTCACCTGTTGACCTGCATAAGCTGACAAGTCATTAGTCTGTCCTTTCCATGAAGTGCTGCTAGCACTCGCGACCAGGGTGGTGATGCTATAGGAGACCCCGTTATTCGTAGAGAGATCAACGTATCCATAGTCCTGCGATTTCAGATTATACCAATGCTGGAACGAAAGTCTTGTACCTGCACTCAGGACCACGGTTGTACTGATGAGGGAGCAGTTCATACTATTCGAGTACACCCCTGTCGTATCATCCCCGCAATACCACGCGTGACTAGATGAGTTATAGAGGTTCATCGAGATATGCCAATAATCTTTGGTTCCACTGTGCGTCCATTCGTGCGCACCGCTCTCGACATCGTCCAGAAGAAGACTGCTACTTGGCATCAGGCCACTGAGCGTCACAGGTCCAGTGAAGGCAGAGCACGTGTTAGTTGCGGCATCTTGCGCGGTGATGGCCACCGAGAAGGATTGACCCACATACTGTGTTGTCGCTACAGGGCCCCATGTGAAATGATGAATGGGACCAGCCACAACATTAAAGACACTGCTTGTGCCAGCGTGTCCCAGTCCGTCGCTGGCCATTAATCGGACATTACTGTCCACCCTAGCAATCTGAACACTGCCAGTCCATTGTCCAGAGACAAAAGTGTTGCTATTCGTCGGCTGTAAAATAAGTATACCCGCATTGCCTGCTGCAGAAAGAGCCACCTTGTTCGTCCAGGCGGTTAACAGCGTGTCAGACGAATCCCGGGCACTGATCGCAACGTTAAACGGGACCCCGCTCGTCTGGGGATTGGGAATAGTCGACCAGAGAAAATGATCCAGCGCGTTCTGGACGATCAGCACCGCATTCGAACTCGTCGCGGTTCCGTAGGTGTTGGTGACTACGACAGAGTATTGCCCCGCATGACTGCCCTGAGCATTAACGATAACATAAGAGGTATTCGTAGCCGTGCTGATGTTGGATCCATTCAAACGCCACTGATAAAATAACGGAGGGAACCCGGAAGCAGCCGTTACAAACGTTACCGAGCCTCCCGCCGAGATAATCTGCGCAATGGGTTGCGTGGTGATCGTGGGTGCAAGGTCATTGTCAATGATCGTCACACTGTTTGAAACAATACTGCCCAGAGTTGCCCCGCTGACACTACTCAGGCGCACGGTAAACGTTTCGTTAGTTTCATAGACAGCATCATCCAGTATCATCACTTTAATCGACTTGTCCGCAGCGTCCCCATCTGCCCACGTCAAGGTGCCATTGGTCGCTGTGTAATCTGAGCCTGCTAAAGCCGTCCCATTCGCCGTAGCATAGTTTACGCTGGATACGCCATACGTGCCGTTCGAACGACTGACATAGACCCAGACACTGCCAGCGTTTTCGACCACGGATGTCGTTGCAGACTTCAATTGCAGGGTAGAGGGGGAGGGTATCGTAAAGGTCATGGTTGAGGCCGATGCGGACACGGCACTGATGTCCAGTCCGAGCGCAACACCAGCGTAGCTACGACTATTCGGCGTCGTATTATAGTTAAAGGTAGTCATGGTCCCCGAACGAAAGAAGTCGGCATCATCACCTGCATTCGAGTTTAATTCAAGGTCTTGTGTGCCACTGGCCTCTTCGAGATCAACTTTATAATGCGCCTGGTTATCATTGTTGGCAACCGTTTCATCGACATGCCAGATGAGCAAGCCGCGCGTGCTTCCGGGCATGCTGGCATCAAAGCCAACCCCCTGTCGGTTTTCAATCAAGAAATACTGCGAAGACGGAAACCCGCCACCGAGCTGAAAAACCGCCTTATTTGTTTCCACGCATGGCACCGAATACGTACCATACGTCGTGACAGTCGTTGGAATCAACCACGTGAGAAACTTTTTACACCACGCGCTCATGTGCGCTGGTTGAGTTCCATAATTTCCATTCCACGACCCACCCGCCATCAAACAAAAATTACCAATACCCTGGCTATCATATCCAGTATCATAGAGGTCTGGAAGTCCTAGAAAATGTCCGTTCTCGTGGCAGATCACGCCGATGCGTGTAATACCCTGCGAGCTGGTATCGCTGTCCCAGCCGCGCCGCTCGGGTTCGGTATGATAGTTACTCATTTTTTTGCCATCGTACGTCACGGTAGCAAACGACGACTTGTGAGACCAAATATAGTTGGCATCATTGCCGCCATATTCCTCGCCGCCACCCGCATGAATCACGGTCAATCCGTCAACCCACCCATCGTTATCATTATCAAGTGTCGAAAAATCAAACCCGCGCGCCTCAAGTAACGCGAGTGCCTCTTGGACCATCTGCTGTGGATGCACATCATACCCCAATCCATCATTAGCACCGTAATACGCATAGCCATTGGAGAGTGTGACAGGTTCGACAACGACCGAATCTACGTTGAGTTGGTTATAAGAAACTTCATTGTAATAGTCTTTAACAGAACCCTGTGCCCCATCGACTGTGTATCCGATTGTATTGAACAACGCTTCATACTCGGCTCTCGGACGCGTAAAAGGTTTGTCGGAAAAACCCACCAAGAGCACAAGGTTCTTCATCGTTCCTATTTTCGAAGTTAAAGGCGCAATAGTTCCCACAGACGGCGCTGACCGACTTGCCAAAACCGTTTTCGCATCACTGAGTGCCGTGGCAGACAGGAGCCGCTTCGGCAAAGCGAGTGTGGCGGGATCTTGCTCGCCGACCACCGCTGAACTCGTGGTCAGTTGACCTGCTTTGTCACGGATAGCATAGACCCATTTTTTTGTAGCGCTATCGCGCAGAATCGTATAACCCGCCGCATCCTCAGTCCAATGCAAGAACTCATCGCCGCGCAAACGAATCTGTATCGTTTTCCCTCCAGGTTGCATGACATCAACACCTTGAGGGCAAGCCGGGACAGCTTCAGCAATATGGAATGGCCCTATCGCAAGACAAAGCAAAAGAATAACATAGCCCAGAGAATTAAACTTCACTTTGAGCTTGTATCGGTGAAAATTAAACATTCCATACACCATGATCATTAATATTATTATGCAGGGGAGAGGGTAAAACAGTCAATCCAGAAATCAGTAATTCTCCCCGTTGACTTGCCGTCTGCAAAGGTGTATGGTAAGAGAATCAGGAGAAAAAATATGGCTCTTCACGGTTTGTCGAAAAAACTTCCTGAAAAGAAGCACCCAAGAAACC
>JBAXOG010000043.1:0-32532 GCA_037133395.1 bacterium
AGAAGGTTGGTGACCCGATCAAGAAGGGTGAGCCGATTCTTGAGATTGAGACCGATAAGGTTTCGATGGAAGTCGAGGCAGAGCTTGGCGGCGTGTTGCTTGCGATTCTTGAAGAGGCAGGCGCGGTGGTGCCCGTGATTCAGACGATTGCCTGGATTGGTGCGGCAGGCGAAGCTGTCCCGGCTGTTGAGAAGAAGGCCCTCGCGCTCAAGCCAGCCGTCGCTGTCAAAGAGGTCAACACGGTCAATGAGGTCCAGCAGGTCGCACCCCAGCGACTCTCTGGTAAGATCGCGGCGACACCTGCGGCTAAGACATTGGCACAGCAAAAGAAGATTGATCTCGCGAACATTACACCGACGAGTGTGTCGGGGGTGATCAAGCGTCGGGATATCGAAGCCAAGGTGAATATAAAGATCACGCCACTCGCGCGCAAGATGGCCGCAGAGCGTGAGATTGATTTGCAGTCGATTAAGGGCACAGGTGCGGGTGGAAAGATTACGGTCGCGGATATTGAAGCATTGCCGCATCCTGCGACAAAGATTCCGTTGGTTGGCATGCGCAAGGTGATTGCCCAGCGCTTATGTGCCAGCAAGCGCGAGATCCCAGAGGTCACACTGACATTATCTGCGGATGTAACGCCGCTTTTGGCATTGCGCGCGAAGCTCAAAGCGGAAGGCAAGTCCTTCACGGTCAATGATTTTGTGATGTGCGCTGTGGCGCGTGCGCTCAGTGAGAGTCCGATGATTAATGCCACCTTAGAGAATGAGGTTATCTACGCGTGGCCGGACGTGAATCTGGGTGTGGCCGTGGGATTGGACAATGGACTTGTTGTGCCCGTCTTGCGCAAGGCACAGAATTATACGCTTGCCGAGCTCGCCGTTTATGCGAAGCAGCAGATCGAATTGGCGCGTAACGGCAAGATGATGCCAGATGATTTTCTGGGGGGGACGTTTACGATTACCAACCTCGGGATGTTCGGCGTTGAACATTTTAATCCAATTATTAATTTGCCGCAGGTGGCCATCTTGGGTATTTGTGCGGCGCAGGAGCGGCTCTTTTTGGAGCAGGGCCAGGTCAAGGCTAAGACCATGATGCCGCTTTGCTTAACACATGACCATCGCGTGATTGACGGCGTGTGCGGGATGAACTTTTTGAATAAGGTGAAAGCGTATTTGGAAAGCCCCGCACACTTTCTGAGAATTAACGAGTGAGTCCTTTTTTAGCATCCGAATGACGCGAACCACACGAATGGGAGAGTAGATGGAAACTGGAAAACTGAACCCTGAACCCCGACCTGTCCGCCGTAGCCTTGGCGAAGGTGGAACCCTGACCCCGAGGCAAATGAAGACAACAGATGTGATTATCATTGGCGGCGGACCGGGTGGATATGTTGCCGCGTTAAAAAGTGCGATGCTGGGCGCATCCGTTACACTGATTGAACGCGATGCAGTAGGGGGCACCTGCCTTAATCGCGGGTGCATTCCAACAAAAACTTATCTGCACAATGCGGAAATCATCCACCATATTCATCAGGCCGCTTCGCGGGGTATCCTGCTGGCCGATGCGAATTTTACCATTGATCTCGCAAAAGCTGTGGCAACAAAAAATGCGGTGGTCACTCCGCTGGTTGCAGGCATTAAAGGGTTGTTGCGCAGCCGCAAGGTTGCGCTGGTTGCAGGCAATGCCACATTGATCAATAAGAATCAGGTGCAGGTCGGCGAAGAAACGTATGAAGCCACCAAGGGTATCATTCTGGCGACAGGCTCCAGTCCTGCACGCCCACCCATCAAGGGTATCGACTTGCCGAACGTACTGACCTCGGATGAGATGTTGAACCTGACTGAGATGCCGAAAGAACTTGTGATTATTGGAGCAGGTGTCATCGGCATCGAGATGGCTCAAATTTTTTCAGCATACAACGTAAAGGTGACGGTTGTCGAAGCTGAGCAGACGATTACGCCCTTTATTGATGCGGAATGTGCGACAGTCCTGCGTGCTCTGCTTGAAAAGCGCGGCATCACATTCCTGACAGGTCAGAAGGTCATGGAGATCGCATCTAGGAAACAAGGATTGAGCGTATTGTTGGCATCCGGTGAACCACTTTCAGCTAGCCATGTTCTGGTAGCAGTTGGCCGTAAGCCCAATGTCGAGGCGTTGGGGGCGCTCGCGATTGAAAAAGAGCGTGGCTTTATTCGCGCCAATGCGCAGATGCAGACATCGGCTTCGGGTGTTTACGCAGTTGGTGATGTCACCGGTAAATCTATGCTCGCTCATGCGGCGGCGAAGATGGGAGAAGTCGCAGCAGAAAATATCATGGGACATGTTGCATCCTTTGACGGGATGGCAGTGCCAGGATGTATCTATGGTTCGCCAGAGGTTGGCTGGATTGGCATGACCGAAGCGCAGGCCAAGGAGAAAATCGGTGAGATTAAGGTATCGCGCTTCCCGTTTGCCGCCAATGGCCGTGCGAAGTGCGCTGGACAATCGGACGGGTTTATTAAGATTGTGTCAGAACCGAAACACCAAGCGATTCTGGGTGTGCACATCGTAGGACCGCTGGCTTCGGAACTCATCAATGAGGCCGTTGCACTGCGCGCTGCGGAGGTGACCTGCGAGGAATGGGCGGATATGATTCATGCGCATCCGACGCATGCTGAAACGATGATGGAGGCTGCAGCAGGCGTTTTAGATCGCTGTTTGCACTTGCCTCCGGCGAAGGGATAAGTCAGTTTAACAATTTAGAACTTAATTTCCCATTCTCAATAAGAGGTTGCAAAACAACATTTAATAGGCTACTCTTTTCAGTATACACAAGCGTAGATTCAGAAGGAGCAAGCTCATGATTCTGGCAAACAAACTCAATATCACCGATCAAATCGAACTTGCCCGCGTTGAAGAAAAAATCAGCAAACAAAAAGCGAAACACCTTTTTGATTCTGGCGATATTCACAAGGCAGAAGTGGGAACATTCGCCGGGCTTGCGTTCATCCATGCCTATTTATTTGGGGAGATTTATGACTTCGCCGGAAAAATCCGCGACGTGAATATCGCTAAAGACAACTTCCGCTTTGCGCCGCTGATGTATCTGGGGCCTTCACTGAAACATATCGACGCCATGCCGCAAAGCACGTTTGACGAAATCGTCGAAAAATATGTCGAGATGAATGTGGCTCACCCCTTCCGTGAAGGCAATGGCCGCGCCACTCGCATTTGGCTCGATTTAATGCTCAAAAAGGAAACCCGGCAGGTGGTGGATTGGAACCGGGTCGATAAAGAAGAATACCTCTCCGCCATGCAGCGCAGCCCTGTGAAAACCCTGGAAATTAAAGCCCTACTCAAACAAGCCCTGACCGACCAAATCGACGACCGCGCCCTGTTCATGAAGGGCATTGATGTGAGCTATTATTACGAAGGCTATAGCGAATTCAAGACAGAGGAGCTGTAGCCGTATAAGCACGGAAACCCAGTCGTCCGACCTATTTGAACCTGTCTTCAAAGGCGCAACAATCATGAAAGATACGCACATCCAACTATGCCTGAGAAACTGCTCATGCATCATCTCTTATTTCTGGTCTAGAATGTAGCAATCAGTGATTGTCATCCTAAAACTAACGACCGAATGCGAATTCGATCTCGGCTAGAAGCAAGGGAAGATGTCCAGATATGACACCCCAGACAATCGCATCATCGATTGAATCATAGCCATGGGCAAGGCGATTGCGAAAGCCAACAATGGATTGTGCGTGTGCAATTGATTCAAAGGTTTCTACGTCTTCATCTCGAATCCGTTTCAAAGCCTCACCAACAATTTCAAACTCGCGTTCGATTGCGCGACGAAAGAGACGATCCGTTTCATAATCCTTGAACGAACGAGTCGCACACGTCGTCTGAATAAAGCGACAGGAATCGAGGACATCCTCTAAATTACTTTTCGCTGTTGGATTCATAGATCAGTTTCCGCGTTCGTTCAATGTTTTTTTTCAGGCCGGCACTTTTAAGTCCCTCCACTGTTAAAAGGTCGACAGGGCGATTAAATATCGCTTTCAAAGAACTTTCAAAACCCATAAATCGCTCTACATAATCGAGTGTGGGAGCACGTTCTTTAAACTGTGCCAAAAAATCGATGTCACTTGTGCTCTTGTCAAACCCCCCATTTACGACAGACCCGAACACATACAATTTAGCAATCCTATAGTTTTCACAAAGATTTTCAAGCACCTGTGAATAAGGATTTATAAAAGTATTAATGGCGTAAATCATCGTGCCATCACTATAACTTACATTGCCCCTTGAACGCAATTCTTAATTCAGAGTTGAACGTTAAAAGTTAGGGCGTTGAGTGGTTTTTGCTTCTCTTGGAGCCGAGCCATTCTGCTGAATAGGTGCCGGCGATCCCGGGAGAGTCATGCGGCTGCGTGACCATGTCACCCCAGTCACTAAGTCACGCGCTCAATCAGTCAATCAGTCATTCCGTCACTCAGGCAAAAACCCCAACTAACACATTAACGCACTAACGCACTTCTTTCTTTTTCCCCTTGAGCTTTCCCTGCAAAGGGCGTAACCGCGAGATAGCTATCGACCGCATCCGCTAGACCAGGTGCCCCTGCGTTTCACTCCGGGGCGCACGGAAAACGATACCTTTTATCCGAAAAAGGTAGCCAAAAACCGGTCCTCATAAGCCGGACGAACTCGTATAAAAATATAAGCGAACGTCCAGAAAGTCTCGTCTCAATATTTGGCTGCCCTGAAAAAAATAATTTCCGTGCTTGACTATACCCCCCCCCGCATAAAATATGCCAATCAGAGTTAAGACAACTATGGCACATTAAACATTAAACAGAAACGGGATATGACTATGCCAAGTGTAAAACGCCATCCCGCCGAAAGGAACGAGAATGAAGACTGACAAGAACGCGACGAAGATACCGAGTGACCGGAAAGTGGCCTATCAGAAAAAGTACGGAGAAGAAGCAGGCAGCCTTCTCCTCAAATACAAGGCGAAGATAGGTGCTCATGCGAAACACAAAGCCAGCCTTGCCGCAGGAGCCGCCACATTGATAGGACTGTTGATCCTGCCAGGATGCGGCAATTCGCCGCTTCAGCAGGTGAAAGATGGTGTCCTTGATCTCAACAAGAGCACAACGGTGGGCAAGGCTCTCGACAATTATCGTTTCTTCAAAGACGGCGCACAATGGACAGTTAACGAGGAAGGCAATGGCAGAACGATTGTCAAGTGTGCCGGAGAGATGGATTTTAGTACACTCACACCACAGGATTTCACTGCGATATTTGCGCGTGTTGCAAATGTACCTGTGGAAAATCTCCCCAACACAGAGCAAGGAAAAGCGGACATGGAGAAGCACCTCGCAACAATTCGAGGTAAAATGAAAGGTGCCAAACTTACTTTTGAGTTCATTCTTAATAAGGACGCTACGTTTCAATTGCAGGGCGGCAACTTAGTTGTACATACCGTGGAAAAGGGCGACACGCCTCCTGTCCCTTTTGACTCTGTAGATGATGCCGCACTCTACCTCAGTGATATATACGAAAACCGTTTCTGCGCACAGATCGGTGCCGCAATGGTGGCAATGCTGATGTGATCAGAAGGGTATTGAGCCGAACCAAGCGGTGGAGGCATCGGCGTTCAATTTCCCCACTTGAAATCTACTTGCCCCGCACCCCGTCCCCATGATATTTTTTCAAAATATTAAAACGACCCTGACCGCGCCGTTGAACGACCTTCACGGCACGGTCTTTTTTTATACCGCCGACTCCGGCCCCGGTTGATATTCCAGGTATAACTGGCGGACTTACGGTCTGCCGTCACATCTATTCCATCCGGGAAAGTCAGGGACCCCAAAGGTCAAACGCTAGGCACGACTAAGAGCAAAAAAGCATTGAGGCCGTATTTGGACGTATGACATTCGATCCTTCGTGACGCTCAAATCCGTTAAGCCACTGGACACGCACCGCTCCCGGGGATGGGTGCAGTAATCAGTGATTAGTGCTGGCAACTATTTTAGCATCCGAAAATCGCGAATCAAGCTCCAAGTTATAGCGCATCGCCCGCCGAGCGAGAATAAACGAAGGGGCCATGTTTATCAACGAATTAAACGAATAGAACGAATTGGAATTAGCTAAATTCGTTGGAAAAACGTCAGCATTGCCAATCTTCTATTTTCAGGTTCTTGATCCGGGAAAACTCCCGGGTATTATGCGTGACAATAACGGGATAGTATCTCATCCCTGACTTCATAATTTTCCTGCTCTTCGCGAACCAACGGAGTGTTGGCAAAGCATCCCGCTGTCTGCTCAAAAAAAGCAGATGGCCAAGCAAGTGACAATGCTTCATCAACAGGGATCACAATGATCTCTAATTAACAAAAATTGCACTTGTCCACTCCATTGCCAAACGAGTATAATTTCTTCTCTTAAGACAAAGGAGGGGCTCGTGAGCGAATACCAATATTATGAGTGGCAGACCGTGGATCGGCTGCTGACGGAGGCAGAGCAGGAGGCCGTGCGGTCGTGTCTTTTACCTAATGGCAGTCACAAGAATAGTCTTGCAAAATACGACAACATACGTTAAAACTATACTAATTTCATACGTTAAAAGGAGTGATTATGGAAACGCTTATTGCCATGCAAGACATGCGGACTGAACTTTCAGCGATTGCTGATCGCGCTGCTGGAGGAGAACTGTTTATTGTACTGCGCAATTCCCGTCCTGCGTTCAGGATTGTGCCCTTCAACACACCGGATGATGGTCTTCCACCGATACCTGTCAAATCTTTCACCGCCGTGAGGAAGCGTATGGATGCAAATCCGATCACGAGCGACGAGGTATCGCTGTCTGATCTGGACGGTATTATCAGAAAAGTACGATCCCACCAAAAGGATAAGGCATGAGGATCGTCTGCGACACAAACGTGCTGATTTCTGCACTCCTGTGGGGCGGAACTCCTGGCCGCATACTTGAGCGTATTGAATCAGGATTCGACACGCTTTACACGAGCCGCATTCTTTTACAGGAGTTAACGGAGGTTCTCAACTACCCGAAGATCTCGCGTACCCTTGCACGCCGCAATCTGTCCTCCAACGAAATCCTGGAGTTGGTCATTGCTCACGCGCAGATCGTAAAGACCTCAAACACGCCGATACGAGCTGTTCCATCTGATCCCGACGATGATCATGTCATCGACTGCGCAGTCACAGCCCATGCGGATTATATTCTCACGGGAGACTCGCATCTTCTCGCCTTGAAAGTTTGGGACTCAATCCCCATCCTAAGCGCTGGAGAGTACCTTGAAAGGAGTGCGTCGTGAGCGAATACCAGTATTATGAGTGGCAGACCGTGGATCGGTTGTTGACGGAGGCTGAGCAGGCGACCGTATGCAAGTTGTCGAGTCATATCGAGGTGTCTTCCAGCCGTGCAGTCGTGACCTATTCGTATGGCGACTTCAAACACGACCCGCGCACGGTTCTGGCGCGGTTTTTCGATGCGCACCTGTATCTGGCAAACTGGGGCAGCCGGCGGCTCCTGTTCCGTTTCCCAGTTGGACTGGTGAGCCGGGATACCATCTCGCCGTACTGTGTTCCGGAGTTGATCACGTTCGGTACGGTCAGCGGGTTCGATATCTTGGAGATAGATCTGAGTGAGGAGGAGGGCGGCGACTGGGTCGAGGCCGAGGGGTCGCTGTCGGGCCTGCTATCACTCAGGAGCGACATTATCCAAGGCGACTACCGTTCCCTTTATCTCGCCTGGCTGAAGGCGCAATCGGTACAGGACGGGTATCAGACGCAGGAGCGTAAGTCGCACGAATCGAAGCCGCCTGTTCCTGCAGGACTGAAGCAGCTCTCCCCGGCCCTCAAGCGCTTTGTGCAGCAGTTCGACGTTCCGGCTTATCTCATCGAGGCTGCTTCGGAGCACAGTCCCGCGTTGGCGAAAACGGTGGAGACGGATTTCCGACCCTTGGCTGCACAGCTTACTCGCGATGAATGCGACGGGTTCTTGTGCCGATTCGCACAGGGTGATACTTCCGCCGGAACCGAACTCAAGAGGCGGCTGCTCTCCCTGGTGCCGCCTCTTCCGTCCGCACCTGAAGTGCGTATTGCCTTTGACGAGCTGGTGAAGCGATCCGAAGCGCTCGAGGCGGAACACAAAGAGCGCCGGAAGCAGGAGGCGCGCAAAAAGCACGAGGCTGAGATGAAAGACCTCGCCGTATGTGAGGCGGATGTCTGGCGTCAAGTCGTGGCGCGGGTCGACACCAAACAAACGAAGGGCTATGAAGAGGCGGTTCTCATGTTGAAGAAGCTGGCGCAGTTGGCCGAGTTCAATGGCTCGAAGGACGAGTTCCGCCGTCGGGTGGCTGAACTCTGCGAACGGTACAGCCGGTTGCCTGGTTTCCAGTCGCGTGTACAACAGGCGAAACTGGGTCAGTAGACGCAACAAAAAAAATACCGATTTTGAACATGGGCAAAATTGGTATAGCGCTCGGGGGTACGTTTCGTTTATAGTAAATGCATTCAATGAAGTAAGGGGAAAATTATGAATCAGTTAAGAGTTGTTGCATTGTTGTCGAGTATCTGTGTCACGCAAGCGGTATGGGGGGCAACATGGGTTGAACGTATGGTTGAGCTTCTTGCTGCTGCACCAAGGCCTATAGTAGTAGAGGGAAAGGGCTTTACGAGTGATGTCATGGTGGGTGGAGTTGCGCCCAAGCAGATTGAAGTCGATATTACGGGATGGAAAAAAATCTGGCTGATTGTGGATAGTCAGGGGGACTTAAATTTTGACTTAGCTCATTGGGGTGAGCCTGTCTTGATTGATGCGGCTGGCAAAGAGACTCATGTCTCATCGCTTAAGCCTGTGTCGGTCAAACAGGAGTGGGGAAAACTGGGTATTGACAAGGCTGCCACAGGTGGAGCCCTCGTGTACTCAGGCAAAAAAGAAGCCATGGCCTTTGGTCTGGGAACCCATGCGCAGAGTGAAATTTGTTTTGATGTTTCGAAGCAGAAATGTGTGAAGTTCCGCTCATGGATTGGTCTTGATTCCTCACGGTCGAGTGGGCAAGGCAAGGTGAAGTTTCTCGTGCAGCATAATTTCAAAGACGAGGAACAGGATATCATGGGGGAAATCTGGAAAAAGTTGGAAGTGGAGTTTAACACAAAGGCGATACATGGAGAAATGAGTCTTGAGCAGAGCAACAAGATCTGGTCAGAATCAGCGACACCTGTTTCTGTTGCAAAAAAATATGTAGCCGCAACACGATTGCTCTCCCATCGGCAGCGTGCCCAAATGATGGTGGCTGGCGTAAAAACGTGGGAACAGGTGTGGCCTATCCGTGCACTCTATATTGAAGCAATGTTAATGGAGCAGACTGCTGCTGCTGTTGATGAATGGCGGTTACATCCTGTTGAGCTGGCACTCGAAGACTTGATTGCGACGTATGGCTCCAAATACCCCAAGGGCGCTGATTATCTGAAGCAATTGCGTGCGTTGGATGCCGAATTGAAGACAGCGGCCGCAGAGCGTAAATGTGTCATTATTGTGGAGTTGAACAAGTTAAAACGCGAAGCACTGCTTGCAAATCCGCTACTCGACTTTGATCGTGTTCTAACGGTTCGCCGTCGTCCGAAGGCCGACGCGCGTACGGCGATGGATGCCGCTATCGGCATGGTGCACAACTGGGCGACTATGCAGAGTATTGGTATTGGAGCACAATTGGATGATAGTATTGTTGAGTTAAGTAATCTGCGTGGGGACGTGAAGGAGAAGGTCGTGTTCCAGCCTGATAAGAAGCAAGCCATCATTGATGCTGAAATGCATTTTAACGCGGATCGCATCGCCTTTGCGATGGCAGGAGAAAAAGAAAAAAACTTCCGGTTGTGGGAAGTCGGGTTAGACGGAGCCAATCCGCATCAGATTTCACCGGATGATGGCGAGGATGTGGCGCATGCCGATCCGTGCTATTTGCCGGACGGAAAAATAATTTTTACATCAACCGCGGTCTATCAGGGCTTGCCGTGTACCTTTGGTGGTAACTTTATGATGTGCCTCTACCGTCTGGATCCAGCAGACAAGTCAGTTCGCCAGCTCACCTTTGAACAAGACTCAAACTGGTCGCCGACCTTGCTTCCGAATGGACGCATCATGTATCAGCGTTGGGAATACACGGATGCGGCACACTCTAACTCGCGTATGCTTTTCAGCATGAACCCGGATGGAACGGATCAGCGCGAATTGCGCGGGAGCGGTTCTTGGTTCCCAGGTGCCTTCTTCTTCGCCCGCCCGATCCCAGGGCAATCGCGTCAGGTGGTCGGCGTAGCGGGTGGGCATCACGACCGTTGCCGCTCGGGAAGGCTCTTCATCTTCGATACCACTCAAGGGCGACATGATGACTCGGGTGTTGTTGCAGAAATTCCCTACCATGGTAAAAAAACGATTCCGGTTGTGCGTGATGGACTGATTGGAGGACGTTACCCACAGTTCCTCCATCCCTATCCGCTTTCTAAGAATTATCACTTGGTGACCATGAAGCCCGCACGCGATATTCCATGGGGTATCTATTTGGTGGACACCTTCGACAACATGATTCTGATCAAGGATGCTGATGACTCCGCCTATCTTGAACCAGCACCGGTTGTTAAGCAGACGCCACCACCGATTTTACCTGACCGTGTCAATCTGGCATCTAAGACAGCGCGCGTCCATATTCAGGATATCTACTCCGGTCCTGGGCTGGAAGGCGTGCCCCGCGGTGTTGTCAAGGGCATCCGCGTGATTGAATATTATTTCAGCCGTCGTAACATGGGCGGACTGTATGGAACGATTGGCATGGATGGACCTTGGGATGTGAAGCGCATTCTCGGCATCGCGCCGGTGAAGGAAGATGGGTCTGCCTATTTCAATGTTCCTGCGAACTGCACCGTCTCATTGCAACCTATCGACGAAAAGGGACAGGCCTTGCAGATCATGAGGTCGTGGGTGATTGGTCAGCCGGGTGAGACCATCTCCTGTGCGGGCTGCCATGAAAATCAAGACATGGCACCACCGCCCTCACCGTTGCTTAATCGCAAACCCGATGATTTAAAGGAATGGTATGGTGCTGCGCGCGGCTTCAGCTTTATCCGTGAAGTGCAGCCCGTTCTCGATCGCTATTGCGTTGGATGCCACAATGGAACTAAGGCGAAACCGGACTTCAGTCCGAACAAGCCCATCACCGATTGGAAGACCGCCATGGCCGGTAATTGGAGATCAGGTGGCAAGTTTACACAGGCTTATTTCAATCTGTGGCGCTTCCTGCGTACGCCGGGCATCGAAAGTAATCGTCGGATGTTCCCGCCCATGGATTATCATTTCAGCCAAACCGAGTTGGGGCAGATGCTTATGAAGAAGCATAGCGGCGTCGAGTTGGACAAGGAAAGTTTTGAACGGCTTGCGGCTTGGCATGACTTTAATGCGCCCTTCTTTGGCGCATGGGGCGAGATTCCTGGCTTGGGTTCGGTTGTTGAACGCACCGCAACGCGTGCAAAGGAGTTGCGCGCTAAGTACTCACCTGTCAACAACGATATCGACATGGAAGTCTATCCGCAAGTCCAGTCTTATGACTCGCTGTTTGTTGAACCCAAGGGGAAGGATCATCCAAAGAAAGAAATGGAGCAGACGCTGCCGGATTCAGAACGCCTGACCCCGGCACAAGCTGTTGAACTTCAAAAGAAGACGGCCCCCGGCGGACAGATCACCAAGGTCGTCGAACTTCCGCTCTCTTCGCTGGGCAAAGCTGAAGCGCCCAAGGCGAAATACGTGCGTGTCGAATCTGGGGGGTCGAACGTGGTGACGATTGGCGAAATCGGTATTTATAGCGCGGGAAAAAATGTGGCCTCCCAGGGATCCGCCTGGATGAGCGATGACGGCGGGGATGGCCTGACCTTCAAGGAGTTACTGGCCGTTGACGGTAATCCAGACACCGTTGCTCAGACGCGTCAGGTGGACATGGTTGAGTTCTGGGAAACGATCTTTGATCAGGCATTGACGGTTGAGCGCATCACGCTTTCGGTTCCCAGGGCGGAACAGGCGGCCACGTTGAAGAATGCGCGTCTGGTGGTGATGGATGACAGTCACCGCGTGCTGTGGCGTAAGAAGCTCGATTTTGCAGGAAAGACCTCTGTGGAATTTGATATCAATGGCTCAACGTGCGACAAGGTGCGCTTCGAATTCGCATGGGTCCCTCCCGGCAAGTTTCAGTTGGGTGGTGATTCTTACGATGCGCGTCCGATTCAGGTGCAAACACTCGATAAGGGATTCTGGATGCTCACAACGGAAATATCGAACGAACAGATGCATCGCTTCAATCCGCTCTTCGAAAGCCGTATGGAGGATCGCCATGGCTACCAGTTCGGCGTCCGTAGCTTCGAACAAGATATGTCCGACCAGCCCGCAGTGCGCGTGACGTGGCGCGAAGCCATGGCCTTTTGCGAATGGCTGAGCAAAGAGAGCGGCGTTAAGGTGGCGTTGCCGACCGAAGCGCAGTGGGAACGTGCGGCACGTGCCGGCACGGATAGCCAGTTCTGGTGGGGTGGCTTGGATGATGATTTTTCCACGTTTGCCAACATGGGCGATTATATGCTCGCCTACTTCTCTTGCAATCCTTATACCCAGAGTTACAAGCAGGGCTGGTACAAGAATCCAGAAAATCCTTATGATAACTGGATTCCTCAGGATGCACGCTTCAATGATGGTGGGTTTGTGACAGAGCCTGTCGGCAAATGGAAGCCCAATCCCTGGGGTCTTTATGATATGAACGGCAATGCTCGCGAATGGACGCGATCCAAATACGTGAATTATCCATATGCGGACACAGGGGATCGGAATGCGACGGCGACCAGCACGTCGGATCAGCGCGTGACGCGCGGGGGGTCGTGGCGTGAACGTCCGCGTTTCTGTACGGCCTGGCATCGATTGCCTTACCCAACCTGGCAGAAGGTCTATAACGTTGGCTTCCGCCCTATTGTTGAGTAACAGGGAGAATATTTAGTCAACGGACAAACTAAGTTAGCCATCATTAGACAAGGGGGGGCTAACTTATTTTGTCAATCCACCTGGGAGAATATTTTCTCACTTTTTTCATATTTCTTAGTGAAAAATCGGACGGAATTTGATAATCTAACATGCGTTTTACATTGTGTAGGATGTTTAAATTGAATGGGAGTATCTTAAAATGAGTAGAAACGATCTCTGGAAATGGCTTGTATTATTGATTTTAACCGTGTTGTCGATATATATCGTCATACCGATGGATAAAAAGATTAAGAAGGGTCTTGATTTGTCGGGGGGTACAAGTTTTACGATTGCCATCGACGATGAAAAACTCAGATCAAATATTATGGCCGGGGGCAGCAATGAGGTCTCTGCTGCGGCTGTAGACGCAGAAGTTAGTAGCATTCTAAAGGATGCGGACTCCCGCGCTATCGAGGTGATTCGTAATCGTGTTGACCGTCTGGGCGTTTCCGAGCCTTTGATTCAGGGTGGCAAAAATCATCGTATTTTCGTCCAGTTGCCTGGCGCAAGCCCAGAGCAACGCGCAGCCGCAGAACAGAGTATCCAGAGTGCAGCATTCTTGGAATTCAAGCTGGTTCATCCTCGGAATGCTGAATTGGTTGACAAGGTGTTTACCTCCAGGCATATTCCTGAAGGTTTCGTCATGTCAGATGATGGTCGTTCATTTAAGAAGGGGCCGAATTATGCTGCGTTAACCAAGGATCCGGACTATGCGCGCCGCCTCTCCCGTTTCGAGATGCCAGAGCCGCGTTATTCGTTCATGATGGAAAAGCGCGTGGTAGGGATCAATGAGGTGTATGAACCTGTGTTTGTGTCGCGCAAGGCTGAGTTGACGGGTACCGCATTGTCGAGAGCCAGTGTTGAACGTGACGACATCACGGGACGTATCCATATTTCGCTGTCCTTCACAGCTTCGGGTGCCATTGAATTTGCTCATCTGACCCGTAAGTATAAACCACGCGGCACCAGCAATAACAGCGAGATTGGCCGCCGGCTGGCAATCGTTTTGGATAACACCCTGTATTCCGCTCCGACCTTGAACAGCGAAATTCCGGATGGCCGTGCTGTGATTGAAGGTAGCTTCACACCTTCCGAAGCGACCTTGCTCAGTAACATCTTGAAGGCGGGTTCGTTGCCTGCTCCGATGAAGATTATCGAAACGCGCGATGTGGGGGCGACGCTGGGACAGGATGCGATCAAAAGTGGTATCAATGCCTCTGTGACGGGCGTTGCTCTTGTGATCCTTTTCATGTTTATCTATTATGGGTATTGCGGGTTGGTCGCAAATATAGCGCTGATATTGAATTTTCTGCTCTTGCCAGCAGGCTTAATCTTTGTTGCAAATATATTTGGCGTTTTTGTCAGGGATGGAGGCGTCGCCAAGAGTGCGATGGACTTGCCCGTTATGACCTTGCCAGGCATTGCAGGTATGGTGTTGTCCTTGGGTATGGCTGTTGACGCGAACGTCCTGATCTTCGAACGGATGCGTGAAGAGTTTGCTCTTGGAAAGTCGGCTCGCGCCGCGGTAGCCGCAGGTTATGATCGTGCCTTCCTGGCTATCTTGGATTCGAACCTCACCACGCTTCTGGTCGCCGCAATTCTCTTTATCTTTGGCGCCGGACCGGTTCGTGGTTATGCCGTCACGCTCTCCGCAGGTGTGACCATCAGTATGTTTACCTCGTTGGTTGTGACACGCTTGATCTTCAATGCAACCGTTAAAGACGGACGGGTTAAACCATTTTGGATGATGCATCTGATCAAGCCAACGAATTTTAACTTTTTGAAATTCGGTAAACTGAGTGTAATCTCATCACTCGTCATTGTTGTGGTGTCCTGCACGATCTTCATGTATCGCGCGTGGACGAATCCTGTGAGCGTGCTGTCGGTTGACTTCACGGGGGGTTCGGCCATGACGTACTCGTATGTCAGCGAGCCTAACATGAGCGAAGTCCGTAGCACGGTTGAAAAGATATCCAAGGATGCAACGATCCAGTATCAGTCAAAGCCTGACAATTCTGGCAAGTTGCTGCTCGTGAAGGTAGGCGTCACCGCGCAGAACGGGAAAAATATTTCTGCCTTGATCCAGGAAGAACTCAACAAGTCGATGCCGAACAATAAATTCACATTGGCAGGGGAAGATTCTGTCGGCCCGGCTGTCGGTAAGGATTTGACACGTGCTGCAGAGTGGGCGACCATCTTGTCGTTGATCGGCATTTTCATCTATGTCTTGTTCCGTTTCGAGTATGGCTTTGGTGTCGGCGCCTTGGTGGCAACGGCTCACGATGCCTTCTTTATGATTGGTATTTATAGCTTGACGGGCCGTCAGATGAGCTTGACCATTGTGGCTGCGATCCTGACCATCGTCGGTTACTCGATCAACGATACGATCGTGATCTTCGACCGTATCCGCGAAGACCTGCGCAAGGATTTGAAGATGGACTTCCCGACCTTGGCGAACCATGCGATTAACTTGACCCTGGGACGTACCTTCCTGACTACGACGACGGTGATGTTGGCAACTGTCTCACTCTTTGTTTTCGGCGGCGGTGCGATTAATGACTTCGCCCTGGCCATGATGATCGGGTTGCTCGTTGGTACCTACTCAACGATCTTCATTGCGACGCCGGTGATGTTGTGGTGCTACAAGGGACGTCGTCCAGCATTTGCAAGTTCCGAGGCCAAGAAATAGGCTTTCGGTAATAGGATAATTAAAAACGCGTAAGGGCATTAACCCTTGCGCGTTTTTTATTTTACAAAGCGGATGACGCAGTAACCACGACGGGGGATAATGGTGGTTTCTGGAAAACAGGTTTTAATGCATTCGTCAAGAGCAGGCGCTGTCTTAGCAACAAGCATTCCGACCCCGCCGGGCTTCAGCACATGCAAGGCTGTTTGCACAAAGAGTTCAGCAATACGGAAGTCTGAAAAATAGGGCGGGTTGCCGACAAATAGATCAAACCCTGTCTCGTCTGTCCCGGAATCAGACAATATCATCGAATGACCACTCATGCCCAGCGCATCCAGATTTTGCCTTGTGATTTCCAACGCCCGGCTCTGTGAATCCAAAAACGTCACTTTAGCTTCAGGATTCGCCTTGGCTAACAGAATGCCGACGAGTCCACTGCCGCATCCCATGTCTACAATTTTAGATTTTAGATTTGAGATTTGAGATTGTTCCTTAACAGCAACTTCCGCCAACGCAAGGCCGCCCATGTCGGGACGGCGATGGCAGAAGACCCCCGGCAAGGACGCCAGCGTGATTGCCTCTATGCCTGGCAGTGATGCCTGAAACTCAGCACGAAAGCTCCGCCGCTTTTCCAAGGGACGCGTTTTTTTTGCCCGGAGACAGAAAAACTCCCGTTGGTCGATCTCCGTAGAGGCCTTTCCAAAAACTTGGCGGATCTGTTTCATGAATGCGCCTTTGTCGCCTTCATAAGCGATCCAGCAAACGCCTCCCATCGCCATCCGCTCATGAATATCTTCCAACTGGTCAAGCATCAATTCCGCGGTCGTTGTTGTTTCCGTCCCAGAAAAGAAGACGAGATCATAAGGCTGCTCAGGAATCATTGCGGAACAGGTGACATTCACACCCTTGACTTTGTTGGACGCAATATTCCGTTCCATCGTCTTTGTGTGATGCACATCAATCGCATGACACATCACCTGCGCAGAGGGCCAGAGATGCGCCACAACCATGGCCAGCGACCCTGTGCGGCTTCCGGTGATGAGCACGTGAGTAGGCACTGTCGAAATCCCGCTGAGGCGTTCAATCATCGTAGCTTCCGTACGATGTAACCCTGAGTGAGACACCACACAAAAGCTCTTATCCAAAAAGGTTTGCTGCTTCGCCTCTTTTTCAGGCATATCTGTAATTTTAATTGTAACCATTAAATGATGTCCTTGCTTGGCAAATTGCCTTATTGCGTTATTTCGCGAAGCGAATACGCTTGTTCCTTATTGCCTTATTTTTGAACACCTGCCGCGCATTACAGACTTACTGACACTTACTGACACTTCTAAGACTTATTGACACTTCTCTAAATTCCCCGTCATTTTATTCCCGCTACTTCGGACGGCATTCGCGTTAACACGCCATCCTTCAACTCAAACACACGGTCACACGTGGCAGCGGTGTCCGCTGAATGGGTCACCATAATCACTGACATTTCGTTAGAACGCGAAAGCCCCAGCAGCATATCCATAATCTGCGCGCCGGTCAGACGGTCGAGGTTGCCCGTGGGTTCATCGGCTAAAATGAGCAGGGGCTCGTTCATCAAGGCGCGCGCCAAGGCGACACGTTGCTGCTCACCGCCCGACAACTCAAGAGGCGTATGGCTCATGCGATCCCCCAAACCAACCTGTTCCAGCAACGCTTGTGCACGTTTCCGCATCTGCGTCCTGCTGATATTCCGTACACCCGTCAGTGCGGGCAGCATGACGTTCTCCGTCACGTCCATCTCCGGCAGGAGGTGGTAGGACTGGAAGACAAACCCGATCTTCTCCGCGCGCAAGGCCGTACGCTTGCGCGCTGACAAGTCATACAACGATTGCCCTAACACCGAAACTTCTCCGGAATCCGGCTTGTCGAGTCCACCCAGCACATGCAGCAATGTGCTCTTGCCTGAACCGCTTCGACCCACAATCGCAATCCGCTCGCCCGCATTCACCTCCACAGTGGCGCCTTTCAGCACCTCCACTTTCTTGTGGGGCAGCGTATAGGTCTTGAAAAGATTCGTTGCTTCTAATATAACCATTAAAAAACTCCTATCGGCTTCTCAGAATGACGCAAGAACAAAAAGACGGAACAACTTTTCACTTTTAATTTTTCATTTTTCACTTTGCCTCTACTCCTTCCGCAAGGCCGTCACAGGATCCATCCGCGCTGCGCGCCAGGCAGGCAGGAAGCTCGCAATGGTACAGAATACAATCACAGCGACAGCCACCACGGCAATTTCACTCGGGACCACACGCCAGGGGATTTCGGCCAAGCCATAAATATTTTTGGGGAAGACTTCGACCCCGCACGTGGCCAAAAAGATGACCAGTCGTTGCAGATTTTCAAGCACCAACAGGGCGACGCCAATGCCCAGCAGGGTTCCTGTCAGACACTGTATCCAGCCGTGCAACACAAAGGCGGACATCACCTGCCAAGACGAAAAGCCCAAAGCCTTGAGCAGTCCGATCTCATCAGTCTTCTCTACGGTCAGCACGATGAGCGTATTCATGACGCAGAAAATAGCGACGATGGTGATGAACATCAGCAGGATGACCATCATGTTTTTTTCAACTGCCAATGCATTAAAGAGCTGACTGTCAATTTCCTGCCACGTGCGAACCGTATATTGTGGAAACTGGGAACGAATTTGCCCAAGAAGTGCCTGAAACGCGGTCGTGTTCTGCGGATCCGCGACCTTTAAATGAATGGAGTAGACCCCCTTCTTCATGCCCATTAAATCGCGCGCAACGGCAAGGGAGGTCACAATATAGCCTGCGTCAAAATCGCGCTGACCTGATTCAAAAATGCCTGTCACCTTCAACCGCTCTGGAAAATAAACTTCGTCCTTGGAGACGAGGTTCATCGGCGAATAGACCATGAGGTCATCCCCCACCATGATGCCGAGGGAAAGCGCCAGATCAACGCCGATGACAACAGAATCGCCCTCTAGGTTAAATTTGCCGGAGGTCATGTTATTCAACCGCATGATACGCGGCGCCCGCACAGGATCCGTGCCCACAATCAGCGGTGCGAGCACACGGCGGTTATATTCAATCAAGACGCGCATTTCCACGCCCGGTGCAGCCGCCTTCACGCCCGGAATCTTTTCAAACTGTCCACACAGCCACTCTTCGTTCTCAATAACGCGCGATGAGCCGTACCCCGCGGTAACCGTGATATGCGGTTTAAAATCCAGGATCTTTTCGCGCCAGAGATCGCCAAAGCCCGTCATGACTGCGCGCACAATGATAATGATGGATACGCCCAACACCACCCCGAGCACAGAGACAAAAGTTACCACCGACGTCACCGTCCGCTTGGGTTTTAAATACTTCAATGCCAAAAAAAGTGAAAAAGTCATAAACGAATGATTGTAGCGGATTACCCCTTCATCTCCAAGCTGAAACTCATTTTTGAATGCGCGCATCTTTTAATCCTTGTTGCTTCTTGATGAAACAGCGTATACTTTAAGAAATTATTGGTTAGTGCTTCGTGTTCGTTGATGGCTAATCATACGAGAGGCAAAGCAGATGACACAACATGAGATCAACATAGCCGAGTGGAACAATAAGGAAAATTGGTCGGTCGGCTTCTATTTCAGCAAGCGTGATACGCGTACATGGGTGCCCAAATCCATTCCGTGGATGGGGTGGACACTCAACATCGGCACACGGGCCGGTGCCTGCTGGCTCTTGGGATTCATCATTGGGATTCCCTTATGGCTCATATTTCTTTTCAATTAGACCTGCCCAAACCTTGACCCCACGTATTGCTTATCTTTCACCCGTCGAACCTCTCAAAAAAAAGGAATAAAAAATGATATCAAAATATTGTTCAGCACTTCTGATCGCTGGTCTATCAACCCTGGCCTGTGCAACAGAAAAACTCTGTCTCCATTACTCGGCCCCTGCCAATGAAAAGCAATGGTCCGCACAAGCCTTGCCGCTGGGCAACGGACGCTTGGGGTGCATGATGTTTGGCGGGGTATCCAGCGAACACCTCCAATTCAATGTGGACTCGCTGTGGACCGGCGATGCAAATCCGTCAGGCGATTATGGCTCCATGGGCAAGTATCAGAACTTCGGCGATCTGTGGATTGCGTTTGACACTGATCCGCAACCTGCACCTGCCGGATATCGCAGGCAACTCGATCTCTCAACCGGACTTCACACCGTCACCTACACATCCGGCGGTATAACTTATACGCGCGAAACCTTTGCCAGTGCGCCTGACAACGTCATCGTCATGCGCTTAACAGCAACTGGGAAGAATGCCTTGTCCGGAAAAATCAAACTTGTCGGCGCACACAATGAAGCCACACGGTCTGACGGCACTGACCTGACCTTCGACGGCAGCTTTACAAACAACCTGAATTATGCAGCCCGTGTACGTCTCCTTGCAGAGGGCGGATCACTCGCTTCAGAAAAAGACGCATACCGCTTTGAGAAATGTAACGTCCTGACGCTTGTGCTCGGTGCCGCCACCGACTATCTGCCCGACCACACTAAGAACTGGAAGGGTACGCCGCCTGCGCCGCTGGTCAAGGACCAGCTCGACAAAGCCAGTGCTAAGCAATATGACACCATGAAGCAGGCGCAATTCGCAGATATCGCCTCCTATATGACTCGCGTATCCATTGACCTCGGAGCAACCGATGCCGCGCAACGCGATCTCCCGACCGATAAACGCCTTGAGGCCTACCGAAAAGGTACTGTGGATCCGGAACTGGAAGCTATGCTCTTCCAGTACGGACGTTACTTGCTGCAAGCCTGCTCGCGTCCGGGCACCTTGCCCGCTAATCTGCAAGGACTCTGGAACAACAGCAATAATCCACCCTGGAGCAGCGATTATCACGCCAACATCAATGTCCAGATGAACTATTGGCTCGCAGAACCTTCAAATCTTGCTGACTGCCATACAGCCCTTATTGACCTCATGCGCAGCCAGATTCCTGTCTGGCGCAAAGCCACGGCTGCGGCAAAAGAATTTACAACCGCCAAGGGTCCTGCGCAAGGCTGGGCGCTACGCACCTCGCACAATATCCATGGCGGACTCGGCTGGAAGTGGGACAAGACCGCCAATGCCTGGTATTGCCAGCATCTGTGGGAACACTACGCCTTCAGTGGCGACAAGGCCTATCTGAAAGAGGTCGCCTATCCGATCATGAAGGAGATCTGCCTCTTCTGGCAAGACCAGTTGAAGACGCTGCCGGATGGACGTCTTGTTGTTCACAACGCATGGTCGCCTGAACATGGACCCGATGAGGACGGCGTCAGCTACAGTCAGCAGATTATCTGGGATCTCTTTAACAACACCGTCGAAGCCGCAGATGTACTGGGCATCGACAAGCCCTTCCAAGCAGAGATCGCAAAAGCGCGCGACCTGTTAGTTGGTCCTAAGATTGGCAAATGGGGACAGTTACAGGAGTGGATGACGGATCGCGATGATCCCAAGGATCAGCATCGTCACACGTCGCATCTCTTCGCCGTCTTTCCAGGACGTCAAATCTCGATGGAAAAATCGCCGGATGTTGCCAAAGCCGCAGCCATCTCGCTCGAAGCACGTGGCGAGGCGGGTGACAGCCGCCGCAGTTGGACCTGGCCCTGGTGCTGTGCGCTCTGGGCGCGCCTGGGCAACCCTGAAAAGGCGTATCACATGGTGCGCATGTTGCTGACACACAATATTCTGCCGAATCTCTTTGGCAACCATCCGCCCTTCCAGATGGACGGCAACTTCGGCATCACCGCAGGGATGTGCGAGATGCTCGTGCAATCCCATGCAGGCGAAATTGTCCTGCTCCCCGCCCTTCCGACAGAATGGCCCAACGGCTCCGTTAAAGGCCTGCGCGCTCGCGGCGGATTCACACTCGACCTGACATGGAAAGACGGCAAGGTCACTGACTACCGCATCACCGCACCCACACCCCGCGAAGTAAAAATAAAGGTCAACAGCGAAATCGTGCAGGCACAGAGCAAAATACGCCCGCGTTAAAGCTCTTCTACGACCCCACGCGAAACAATTTGTGGAACTTAGGACGGATTGACTGAGTGACCGAGTGACTGATTGAATGTTTAGGACTCGGCGACTGGGGTGACAAATGGCTGGCCGGCAAACTATAACTTAATCTGTCAATCAGCCTGCCCACCGTAGCCGTATTCGCGTAGGAGGGTCACTCGGTCACTCAGTCCTCTCTTTCTTTAATTACAACCCGATCAAATCTTTGATGTCGTCGAAGGTGAGCTTGGACATAACAGCCTCGTCCGTGACGCCGATGGTCGCGTTGATGATGGCCTGCTTCCGTTGCTGCATCGCCAGCACCTTCTCTTCAACGGTGTGCTCGGCAATAAGCTTGATGCTGTAGACCGTGCGCTTCTGTCCGATACGATGGGCGCGGTCTGTGGCCTGATCTTCCACAGCCGGATTCCACCATGGATCAAAGTGCACAACCATGTCCGCGCCCGTCAGATTTAATCCCGTGCCGCCAGCTTTGAGGCTGATCAGAAAGACCGGAATAGAGGGCGTCTGATTAAAGCGTTGGCATTGCGCCAGGCGGTCTTGCGTGCTGCCATCCAGATAGCAGTACGGAATGCCGCGTTTTTCAAATTCGCTCCGTAACACCTTGAGCATGGTTACAAATTGGCTGAAGACCAGAATGCGATGTCCGCCATCGACTGCTTCATCCAGCAGTTCAAAGAAGGCATCCATCTTAGCGGAGGGAGCTTCATACGTGCCGGGCTTATGGTGATCCTTGAGCAAGTCGAGATGACAGCAGATCTGACGCAATCTCATCAGGATCGCCAAGATTTCAAAACGTGAACGGTCAAAGCCCTTGGTCTTGACTAGCCCGTCAATCGTGCGACGGCAATCATTGAGCATTTGGTTGTAGACGCTCTGCTGGTCAGGTGTCAACGTGCAGAACGAGACTTTGATAATCTTCTCCGGCAAGTCCTTGGCTACATCCTTCTTCAAGCGCCGCAGCAGGAAGGGATTCAATTTGCGCCGCAACTTCTTTTGAGCCAGCTCGCCTTCGCGTTCACCCGACAAAATGGGCTGCTCATAATCGTAACGGAAATTCTCGTATTCGCCCAGATACTGTGGCATGAGATAGTCCATGATCGACCAGAGGTCCGCCACACTGTTCTCCACGGGCGTACCGGTCAACACAAGACGGTTGATGGCGTTAATCTGCTTGGCCGCAACGGCATTTTGCGTGGAACGATTCTTGATATGCTGAGCTTCATCCAGCACGGCCACGCTGAATTGAAAGGCTTCATACTGCTCCATGTCCCGTCGCAAGAGCGCATACGAGGTGACCACCATGTCATATTCTTGGATCTTCGCAAATAATTCCGCACGGTCGGAGCCAGAGATCACAAGACACTTCAAGTGAGGGACAAACTGTTCCGCCTCGCGTTTCCAGTTCTCGACCAAGCTGGTCGGACAGACGATCAATGCAGGTTTCTTTTGCGCCTTAACATCAATCCGTGGCAAACTCAGCCAGGTCAATGTCTGAAGCGTCTTGCCGAGTCCCATCTCGTCCGCAAGAATGCCGTTGAGTCCGGACTCTTCAATGAAGCGTAACCAATACACGCCCTCTTTCTGATAAGGCCTCAAAATCTTTTCGAGTGCGCCTAATGGTACAGGCTTAAGACGTGTACTGCTGGAACGATTCCGTGCTGCAGCCTGGTCGCGCCAGTCGGGCGGGTCCTCGACATCCACCCCGTCAATCGCCTGAAGCGAGGACTGTACAAAGGGTGCGTAGATCGGGGACATCTCAAAGTGTCCGGCTGTTTCGCCTGGCCTGCTTCGGCAGTCCGAGAAGATTCCTCGCATGGATTCAACCGCATCGCGGTCAATCAGGATGGTCTCGCCATTGCTCTCCAGCCAGGAATCGCCCCGGTTGATGGCGCGCTGAATATCAGCGGCAGGAAATGCGCCTCGTCCGGGAAGCTCAAAGGCGAAGCCGACATCAAACCATCCCTTGCGCTTCTCTGAGATCTGCACCACTGGCGTAATGGCAGGTATGGACTCGACAATCTCCAGCAAGCGGGGCGAGAACTCAATCTTCCATCCGAAGCGTCCCAAGGTCTGATAGCCCGTGCCTAAAAAGTTCAGCACCTCGCGAATGCCCGTGATCGAATAGGATTCATCGGCAGCCGAATCAGGATCTTCTTCAAACCCTTGCGCCAACAGCCTTGAAACGGCATTTTTTTCTGCAGCTAGATTGCGTGTGCGGTAGGTCAGGATGTCATCCGGATCAGGCATTGCAAATTCCGTCTGTGCATACGGCACGCCTGCCATAAAAGACTGATCGCCATAGACCGCTTTCAACTGTGCGCTTAGCGATGCGCGAGAGCCTTTCAATTCGAGCCGGAAGAGTGGATTCCCGGGGATCTCGATAAACAGGTCCGGCGTTAACGACATCTCGATCGGAATGACTGTCCGAAGACTCGGAAGCGACCGCTTGAGAAAATTCATCACCTCTTTGCGCGGGATGATTTCTTTTGATGCGTAGATGCCATGGTAGGGGATTGGTAACACGTTCTTAAGCGGATATAGCTCATCTTCAACCAACATCCAGCCGGTATGATTACACACCAGCCACGTTGGCTCCGTATCGAGCGTAAAAGGAAGCGTTGCCTCCGAAGCGATCTCCAATTCCCCATTCGTCTCATTCACGGTGACACGCAAATGCGTCTCAACGGGCACCGGATGAATCGAGAGTTCGCCATGCCCTGCAACAGCAATGCGCGTATGGGATGCAACGGCGAGGACATTACAAAAATCAATAGCCGCCATCGTATTCGTGTTTTTCGGCGGACCTTCGCAAATATCTTCCAGTACCCCCAGCAAATTATCATCTGCGTCTGAGAATGCAAATGTCCGGTCGCGCGGAATCTGCTCCGGCATCAACACATCACGATTGGTCAAGACCACAAGATTCAAGGGGATATGGCCCGTGCGAAACTGTTCAAGCCAGGTTGCTGGCAGTGTCAAGGCGAGGCGGGCAGGGGTTCCACGCGGGTCACGGACAATGGTCACGTCATCCAACTTCTCCATGCGCTTGGCACGTCGCTGATCCTCGATATATTTCTGCTGACGCAATGGATCCGTATAACGCATCATCAGGTTAATGCCTAGAGCCACTACGTGCATACAGACTTGACCGCTGTGACGATTGGTAAAGCAAGGGCAATGACTATCAATTCGTTCGGGAGTGATCACCCGCAACTTGGTATGGACTTCGCCTGTTTCGCGTGCGATGATGCCGGTGATCCAGCCATCATCCTTCATCTCCGCTTTTAGCACGCCGCCACGCTTCACCAGCGACTCCGCCTGCTGATAGACACCCTCGCCGCCCCACTTCATTAATCCAGCTTTTGTCAGTTCCGATGGTTTCATGATGATAAAGTAGACTGCTTAATTTTTATTTTTTTCATGTCATATAACCTATGCGAAGGTAACTCTTGATTGGGTATGATGGCCATATCGCGCTACGCCTGTGAGAGTCCTTCTTGAATTGATTCTGCGCGTCTCAGGATCATGTCCGCCACTTCTGATGCCTTGGCTGGATTCTGTGATGAGCAGACGGCTTCAACAGGGCGTATTGTTTTGGCGACGGTCTGAGCGAGCTGTCGGATGCGGTCCCTAACCATGGGCCAACCTATATTTGATTCCTCGGCCATTTTCTTCCAGTGAACAGAGGTGAGGGTTTCAATAGATTCGCTACGGCCTATTTTCATGGCGGGAGTTTTTGAGAGTTCAGGCCATGCCAAGGTACATACGAGATCGTAAAGCGGCGCCATACGACGTTCGCTATTTTGATAGAGAAGGGAATAATTTTTTCCGTGCGCATCTGCATTGCCAATGATCATATTAAAAATCACGCCATCCAGAAACGCACGAATATCCAGTGCGGGAACAGTTGACCACTCGCGCAACAGAGCGATACAGTCGCGCAGTAACGGTCCTCCTTCCTGCTGATATTTATGTTCGGGAGGATATCCCAGCGCCTGACAAAAATCTTCTTGATGAATACGCCTGACACAACCATCAGCAGTTAATGACCGATCATAACGCTGGACGAGAAGGCATGGCTTATCGCCAATCTGGAGGAGTGACGTGTCAGGGACGTTCAGCTCAATCGCGCGTGCCAATTTCATGCAGAGCAATTCGGTGACAGCCAAGCCGGGGAAGCGGTTTGGTTCTGGCTTGATGATATGCGTACTGGGTGTATTGCCGAGTGGCAGTGCAATCTTCTCACCCTCTACGGTGACCGCTATCTTGTCCTGTGCTCCCGCGAGCGACAATCTCAAACCGCTTTCGCCTGCCAACAGCGGGCGACGTGGCAACTCGGAAATGATTTTTTCAAGTTTGGCGCCATTGAGTTCGCGCAGACGTTTCTCATTAAATGTGGGGGGGGGTGCACCTTCAGGAAGGAGACTTACAGCTCCAGCGCATTCACCTCCGATGCGTTCCAGCAAGGCAAAATCATTTTGGTTACTGATGCCGAGCACTTCGGCAATCCGTCGACGAGGCTCCTCTTCTGGAAGAATACCGGCAAAGAAAGAACGAGCCTGCTTCCCTTTGAACGTGATGTTCTCTAACGGAAGCGACCGTGACAATGGCATCGCATCCGTGCGTGCAAGCCATTCAGAGCGATAGGTGAATTGCATCAAACCGCTGGCATTCTGTGTCAACGCTCCGACATGCTCGTTATTCAGATAAACCATTAATCGTTTCATACGGGAACCCCCGTTGTTGGGGATGCGACATCGACCGTCATTCCAAGCGCGTGCAACACCTGTAGCGTCTTATTAAGTTGGCATGTCGGCTTCCCTTTTTCCAAATCAATAATGAAACGGATACCCGTGTCACACGTCATCGCTAGATCCTTTTGCGTGATCTTCAGCGCTTTTCGACGTGTCCTGATCTCGGAACCTAAGTGTTTGGGTGTTTTGATTTTCATGTGTTACCGTTCGGTAATATTTCATATTATTTCAAGGAAGTCAATCGGAAAGTTACCGTTCGGGAACTAATGGATGTGATTCATTTTAGTTGAAATGAATCACACCAAGTAGGAGGTAGCAGGGAGGAGGGAGGAGTAAAGAGTTAATTTTTCAGAAAGAACACCCTTTTAAACAAGTCTTGAAAGTGTGTCTTCATCCAAGAGACAATAGCGAATAGAGGAGAACTACTCTCTAATGCATTTCAGATCAAGGTATTACAACTCCTCCCTCCTCCCTCCTACCTCGGGTGTTGATTCAACAAAGTTGAATCGCACCCGACCGGCATCCTTAAGCAAGTTTGATAATGCCGCGATGGATAGCGATCTTAACAGCCTCCGTGCGATTGGTGGCGCTTAGTTTATCAAAAATAATAGTATTATAAAAGCGTATCGTCTTTTCGCTCAGGCGCGTGGTATCGGAGATTTCCTTGTTGGAGAGCCCCTTGGCCATGAGTGTCAGTACCTCCATTTGTCGCGAGGAAAGTCCCTGTTGGTTCTCGCGCCGCTCAAGCTGCTGCAGGATATTTTTAGGAAAGACCGTCTTCCCGCTTTGCACCAAACGTATCGCCTCAATGATGGCATCGGGCTGTGCGCTTTTCATCATATAACCGGAGGCGCCCAGATGGAGGGCTTGATAGATGTCCTCTTCCGTATCAGACATGGTCAACATAATCACCTTAATGGACGGGTAGTCAACACGCAAGCGTTTAAGCAACTCAATACCAGTGCTTTCAGGCATACGAATATCCAGCAAAATGATATCCGGCTTTTCTATCTTGAGTTTGGCAAGTGCCTGTTTTGGGTTTTCAGCTTCGCACAGGACATTGATGTCGGGTGTGAGCTGGAAAGCCATACGCAGACCCATGCGCACAATATTGTGGTCGTCGATCAGCATGACATTAATCATGATGCCCTCCTATTCTTGGCATTGGAAAATGTCAGGATGACGCGCGTGCCGTGTCCGGGTTCGCTCTCGATTTGAAAGAGGCCGTCAATTCTACGCATGCGCTCTTTCATGCCGGTTAAACCGTAATGCCCTGTGGCAGGGAAGGGAAGGGCGGTGGCTTCGAATCCTTTTCCGTTGTCATCAATGGTGATCTGAAAGCCCTCTTGTATCTGAGAAGCGGTGATTACGATTTCTGTTGCCTGAGCGTGCTTCACGATGTTGGTGATGGATTCTTTGATCACGGCTAGCAGTTGGGTGGCGTGGGCCTCGGGTATATCCTTGGGTAACGCATCGAGCCGACATATCAAGGTGTGTTCAGGAATGCTGAGCGCCAAGCCTACAATGGATTGATCAAGCGTCTTCCCTTTGATGGACGCTGCGCGAAGATCCCAGACGGAGGTGCGTAACATGGCGTTGGCATCCTCCAGCGCTTGGCGCGTGATTTGCAAAAAGCTAGCAACTTTCCCAGGCGCGGTTTCCGTGGCCTTCAACGCGCTTTGGACTTGCAGGCTGATACCCGCCAAGTTTTGCTGGAGCGTATCATGCAAGTCAGAGGCGATGCGCTTGCGCTCGGCCAAGAGGAGATCCATATCATGCTGGTGCTGCTTCTGCTTGCTGATTCGAATACGAAGCCAGACGATGATGCCGATCGTGAGCAAGAGCAGCAGTGCTGTTATGATTTGAAGCGTAACTTCTCGTTGGCGCGTGAGCCAAGGACCGCCAGGCAAGATCTGGATGTCCGAGGTGTCGCGCAACAAGAGTTTCCAGGACTGCGGGAAGTTCTCATGCTGATCGGCAGTCCGGATAAAAGTCAAGATACCTGTCATGGTGACGGGCTGATTTTGGGGAAGCCTTTCTACAAACGATGGCACACCGTTTCGCTCTTCGAGAAGCGCACTATAAACAGAACCTTCGGCAAGGAAGAGAATGTTCCTTTGACCATCAACCGGTTCGCCCACCTGTACGATTTCGCCCCTTATTTGCACAACCCTTCCATCAAGATCAAGAGTGGCGGCGCCTGGGCTGGGTTGCTTGCTTGCGGCAATAATGTCGGGTGAGAGGACGAGCGGTTCAGGAAGTGTGCACGTCCCTGTTTTCCGGATCAGCGCTTCGTTCAGCTCGGCAAAGCAGTCTCCCATCGCTGTAAACCCGACGGCCTCAATCGTGGTTCCCGCTTGGATGGGCTGCACCTCGTGGGTATTGACCTTGAGTGCGCATTCGCCCTCTTGGATGTAAAGGGCATTCTCTCTGGAGTAGGTCACAATGCCGCGGACGCGCCTCCGGTGTCCATCGATGTAGCCTTCGCTGATGGGAAGCATTTCGTTCAGCGCAGTGAGGGGCAGTCCGAAGGGGTCTGCAGGTGCGGGCTTCAAGATGACGATGTCGTTCGTTTCGGAGACATGGAGCCGAATGCCGAGGAATTCAGCCCGCTGGTTGTAAAAGGGCGAGAGGCACCCGCTGATTAGGATTTCCGAATCGATAAACTGTTTCGCTGCAGGCAGGGGCTCTGGCATCTGGACTTCAGCAATGAACAAGCCGTCTGGCGTCATGATGTTCATCTGGACAAATTTCGAATGCGTGAGCTCAGAGGTCGTAACTCTGAAGGTCTGAGGGACGCCTTGCAGGGAGACGAGCGGAGTATTCTTGCTGATCGGTCGGAGATCCGCAAGCCGCAGGACTGGCGGAGGGGGGAGTGTCTGGTACCCCAGATGGCGGATCGCGGTCGCCTGGACGCGCGGGCCAAGCCTGCCGACTGCGGAGATGCCGGTGATCTCCAAGATATCACCGACCTTGAGATCGCGCGAAAGTTCCGGGGCTGACCGGACAAAGATGGCCGTTCCTGTCGGGTCGTTGAGACTCGAAAGTGTAAAGGGTGTGTCCACCCAGTCGAAGCGATGTGCGACGATGCCTGTGAGCCGGATCGGAAGCCCCTTGCCTGCGTCGATACTTGACAATTGTTTGACGGCATGAATCGTCATGAGGTCTTCCGCTTGAACAGAAAACCAGCCGGCCAGCACACATAAACTAATCATTAATCGTATCGTCATCATAGCAAACCCATCGCCAGCCACGTTGGAACAAAAGGAGCCGCAACTATTTTTTGCATTGAATAACACGAACAACACGAATGAATGCGAACGTCCAATTATGAATAAGGCAATAAGGAAATAAGGCAATAAGGCAATTCTCTTAAGGTGTTTTTATCATGTCATATAACCTGTGCGAAGGCAACTCTTGAATAGAGTTCGGGACGCAGTTCCAAGTGGATAGCTCTGGATTCCTATCGCGCTATCCGAGGTATCCGCGCTTGCCGTGCGATCCGTACATATTTTTTAGCATCCGAATGGCGCGAACCTCCCACCTTCGCGAATACGACTACGGCGGGCAAGCACGAATGGAAAAGTAATTTCCTAACCCCTGCCCCCAAGTCCCAGGTCCAGCGTCCCAAGTCTTTTTGACCGATTGATCGATTGACGGGGTGACGATGCGAGTTTCCATTTTCAAGTTTCCATTTTCAACTTTAGAACTTCCCTGGCACGGCGTAGCTTCCAAGCGAAGTCGGCTCGAACTTTAGCACTTTAGAACTTCTCCACCTCCTCCCTCCTCTCTCCTACTTCCTCCCTCGGGTGCTGAATCAGTACCCGCACGCCACTACCGACATTTGTCCGTATTGCGTGATTTTTGATAAAAGAGTAAAGTAAAAAGCAAATGCATAAATGAAGATCCCGCTAGACAAACTGTGATCTGTTGTGCGTGATCGAAAAATGTGGCGAAGAACATTTAATGCCTGTGCTGGGTTGATTGCCCCCTCTGCCTCAATTACTTATTTGGCAGAGACGGTTGATGACTATCTTCTTTCTAGCTAGTATGTCTGACTCATCAGCAAGATGGCCATCTAAGGACTCAACAAAAAGACTTTGCTTCAGAAAATATGCAATCTTATTTGCCAGAAACTGCTGTAATTCAATATCTGAGCCTTTGATATCATCAACGATGGTTTCGCGTCCGTTGATTACCGAAATAAAATCCTCCATGTCGTGACTGCTGATAAAATCGTTTTTGCCGCGACCTTCAAACGCTTCAATCTTTGATGCTAAAAAATATGGCGCGGTAACAATCCGTACATCTGGAGCGTTTGTGTCAACGACAACCGCAGAGAGAAGAGCTTTCATTAACCAGCGCGTATTCCATCCCAAGACATCTCTGCTGGGGGGCATCACGTCCAGTACAATGCCTTTGAAAATCCAACGGCAAATAGGTGCATCCTCTGAAGTGTCATGCTTAAAACCTAATTGACGCAAGGAGGCTTCAAGAGCTGAATAGGTCTTTCGCGTGGTCGCGTTGACCAGCACATCCACATCCTTGGTTGTTCGTATGTTGGGGGCCCCTTTGTCGGTAATGAGAACCTCCAATACGGCGCCGCCAAGAAATGCAAAGTCATAAGGCAAGCCTTTAAATTGCTCTGCAATGGTTACTATACGCTGAAGAGTGACTGACATTAGGCTTGATCCTTGTTTAATGCCTTGTCAAGTTGTTGTTCTGCCCATGCGCGTTCCCTTGCCTGTCCGCCTCGCAGGAGATCGCAATAGACTAACAGCTTATAGAGGTCAGGGTCGAGCATCGATGCTTTTGGAGCAGCGGAATAAATGGGGAGAACTCCAAACCCTCTAACCTTTCCAGTTGCATCAGGCCACACGGGCGGCGGATCACCTTTTAAATCAAAGGCCAACGTCACCATGGGAGCACCTTGCGCAGTAGGAATTCCCCGACATAAGCCGCCTTTCCGCTCCATGGGAAATACATATCGTAACCCATGAACAAGAAACTCACGTACAGCATAGCGGTTGGGTATGCGCTCTTCAGAATTCAGAAACCCCGCCAATTCCAAACGTCCCACAGCGGCATGAACTTCTGAAGGGCTCATGCCCAGCGAAGCGGCAAGTTGCATATACGACAACTTCTTGCCAGGCTGGGCAATAAGTTTCAACAACACCAGAATATCCTGTCCTTTTGTCATAACCATACTTTATTCGCGAATTGCGAATTAAGCAAGAGCAAAATATAAAAACTCCAAAAAATCATGCCACCCCCTCACGTCCAGCCAGGGTGCTTTTTCCCAGAAAACTTGTCTAGCCTCGTGTAGCCACCGCTTTTACGAAGCCAAGAAAAGCGGTGCCGCGCTCGTCCGGCAGCTGCCGGATCACCGTTCCAAAAGATCTCGCCAGTTTATTTTGTTTCCGTGTTTTCCGTGTGTTCCGTGGGCAATTCTGAACCCTGAGACCGCCAGACGGCGGTGTTTCGTGGATAAAACAAGAACCCGATTCGACAAAGCTTCCTCCTTCGCTAAAGCTTCCGCCTACGCGATGCCTACGGCGGACGAGACGGCGGACAAGCGCGACAAAGCTCACGACAAAGTTTGAGTGTCCCAGGTCCAGAGTCCCAAGTTTTTTTGACCGATTGACTGATTGACGGGGTGACTAGTAGTTTGTACAGCCACGAACTTCGTTTATTTTGACAGGATTACAGGATTAACATGATTGATTTAGCTGCATTTAAATCATGAGAATCTTGTAATCATGTCTGAAAATTCATATTGTACAGTGTACTAGTTTCAAGTTTCCGCTTTCAACTTTAGCACTCCACCTCCTCCCTCCTCCCTCCTACTTCCTCCCTCGGGGGCTGAATCAGCACCCGCGCGCCACTACCGACATTTGTCCGTATTGCGTGATTTTTGATAAAAGCGTAAACACTAGCATCCCATAGGGGATGAAAACAGGCACTCCGCCCCCTTTCCCCCATTG
>JBAXOG010000044.1:0-32481 GCA_037133395.1 bacterium
GTGGCCTTGATTAACCAATCCTGGAAGTTGCAAACAACTCGGAACTGCGCCCGGTTTATTGGGGCGTGATTCATTTTGGTTGAAATGAATCACGCCAAGGAGGAGGGAGGAGCGACTCTTATTCTTCTGCCAACGCTTCAACCGTCACGCGCTCCCAGCCTGGCAAGGACAGAAAATGTTCTAGCAGGACAGCACAAGCGACAGCATCATATAACGCATCATGGGCTTGACGTGCTGAACAAAATGTGTTTACGCGTTCACAGAGATCTAGCGTAACGATTACCTCTTCCAATGCCTTTGATTCCAACATGGGATAAGCATTGCGCGTTAACTTCAGCGTGTCAATCCAAGGTCCAAATTGATGCAAAGGTGCCATCGCACGCAACTGACTCCGCTCCGTCCCAATATTATGCGCAACAACAGGCACCCCGCTCAACCGCTGAACAAGTTCTGGCAAGACCTCACTGGGCAGTGGAGCAACAGCAAGCTGATCGCGTATCAGCGCATGGCGTCCCGGGGCGCGACCATTAAAGGGGCGATCGCCAATCCGAAGCAACGACTCATATTGTGTTTCTCCTCGGAGAACCCCCTGCTCCACGCTCACAACTCCAACCTGCCAAGGCTCAATCCGATAATCCGCCACAGAGCCGGTGGTCTCAAAGTCAATCACACTGAATCGTGCGTGGCATGCGAGTGTATAAGAGGGGTTCATCTCAGAGGGTTTGAATGCGGATCTGTTCTATGGGCAAGCATTGCGGTGTTCCAAGGACAGTGGCCGCATCTCCAACGGACACACCTGTGCGGATGGATTCGTAAACATACGCTTTGCCTTCGACAACGGCGCAGAGCAGATCATTTCCACAGGCAATCGAGGCTGTAATCGCGGCGCTCAACGAGCAACCGGTACCATGTGTTGACAAGGGCTGTTCAATACGCGGACTCGATATAAGCGAGAGTGTTGCTCCATCGAACAAAACATCTTCCGCACACATCCCCGTGCCATGTCCACCCTTAACCAACACAGCGCATCCCAAGGCGTCGGCTAATCGCCTCGCCGCATCACGCTGTTCTTCAGCCGTTACGATAGTCCTGCCCAACAAGACTTCTGCCTCGGGCAGATTGGGGGTCAGCAGTGTCGCAAGCGGCAACAAACATTTACGCAATACGTCAACCGCATCATCGGCCAGCAAGGAGGCGCCACTGGTCGCGATCATCACAGGATCAATAATTTTTGGAATGCGTCCGTGTAATGACAGCCGGTTGGCAACGATTTCAATAATTTCAGCAGTTGCTAGCATGCCGGTCTTCAGAGCACCCACACCATAAACCTCCAGCACGGCATCCAGTTGGTCGCCCATAAATTCGGCATCAGCAATAAGCACGGAACGAACGCCAAACGGATTCTGAGCAGTCAAGGCTGTGATGGCGGTACACCCATGCACGCCGAAGGTACGGAAGGCGCGCAAATCCGCTTGGATGCCCGCGTTTCCGCCGCTGTCGCTCCCAGCAATCGTCAAAGCGACTGCTTGGCGACCAGGAATATCTAGAGTGTTCATAAGAGGGGTACTTGTGGCCACACAGGGACCGTAAACATGAGGTTAAAACTATTGTTTATGCGAATAGATCTCAAGCATTGTACTGTTCTGCCCAAAGGATTCGACTGTCTTTGTCAGCGTATAGTTGCGCAATAAGGTCTCGCGGAAGAGCTTCTGGTCCGCCGCTGGCACCTCGTCCATCACAGGCGAACGCACGGCAAAGCCATATCCGCTCACAGCCGCCATGGAGCACGGCGCACGCTCCAGCAATTCCAGCAGTCGCGATTTATTCAGAACATGATACTTCGTGGCCTCAGTATCTGACAACCCAGGAAAATAACAGAAAGGTCCCATCTCCAAACCAAGAGGAACCTTCTTGCCAGACTCGACCGCCAAATAGATGTCCTGCGTAAAAAGTTGATTCGTGTCCTTTAAAAATGAATCCGCAACCACGGCACGCAACTTCAACACGTCAGGCTGGGTCTTTTTAATGGCCCAAAAACGATCCTGATGCGCAACAAGCCACTCTTGCGGCAAGGTTGAACCAAAGGTCGAAGCCAACGAAAGGACAGTCACGAAGAGACATACACGGCCACACAGGCCCTCGGGAATGACTTGCATAACCCAACCGACAACAGCCGCGATCAGCAATCCCATCACGGGCACCTGATAATCATCATACGGATAGGGACTCAACAACTGTGTTACAAACACACCCAGAAACGCAATACACCATATAAAGGGCCAGTCATTCAAGACGGGACGTGCTTTAGAACAGACCGCATGCTGAATGCGAAACACCTGAAACACGATCAATGCTGAAGCCAGCATGGCCACCGGCAAATAGAATCGCACGATACGAGATAGAGAGCCCACAATGAAAAAGAGATCATGTCCGCCACGTGCGGCGTGAAAGGTCTGAGCAAAGATAAATTCGTCGCGCGCCAACAATAAAGCCGGGAGATAAACTAATGTCAGTCCAAGCGCACCTCCTGCCGAGAACCAGAGCCACGTTTTACCTGTTTGGCGCCACGTAATCATCATCGCCACAGCCGTAATCGGCAACAACATGCCCATAGAAAGGCGCGTGCCCGCGGCCATTGCGATCAAAAAACCAGATGTTAGCGAACTCGTGACGAGCACCCACGTCGCATACTTGGTGTGACCACGCGCACCCACGGCCAAAAGCACATATCCGATCATAATCAGACAAGAAGCCAACGCATACGTCTTGGGAATAGTCGTAAAATAAACGTGATACACATTACAACAGGCTAGTGTACCCCCCATGACGGTTGCGGCAAAAGCACGGTCTCTTGACACGGCGCAGCGCGCGAGAAACGCAGTAGCAAAACAGCTAAAAACACCAAAAAAGATGGTGATCAATCGTCCCCCAAGCACGCCCATCGGAGCCCACACCCTTTCCAGCGCGCCATACACATAAGGCATGACCGGTCCCTGTGTGAAGAAGAAATCCCGATAGGGCATAGCCCCCTCTGCAACACGCTGCGCCGCATACAAATACCAACCTTCGTCCTGATTTAAGTTACCAAAAATGGCTGCAAAAGCATAAAGAAAAAGGCCCGCAGGTAATGAAATCAGCAACGACCACCATACAAACCGTCTATTTTTATTGATCATCGTCTTTCCCTCTCGTCTCTAAAACCTGGCGCACAAAATCCGGCTCGACACGATAACCCTTTCCACACATGTGGCAAAAAATCTGAACCGGCTCAGCCTTTTCAAGTACAGCTAGTAGGTCATCTGTTGGAAGTCCACTCAACATACCCTGAACGCGATCGACTGAACACCGACATTCAAAACGCAATGGATAAACCTCCTCAATAACACAGTCATCCAATCCAAGCGTTGCGCAGATTGTTTCGAGGGATGCGGCCGCATCGAGGCATTCCAAAATAGTTCCATCCGAAAAAAACTCTTCGATACGCTTAAACACCACCCCGTCACCATCTGGCAAGCATTCTACCAATAAACCGCGTGCAGAGTCAATAAATGCACCGTAGGCAAGAGCGCTTGTCTGAACCCAGACTTGACGTTGCAAGGATTGTCTGTAATAAGCCTCAAGACTGCGCGAGATAGATGCCGAACTGACATCCACGGACGCACTCGACAAAATCTTTCCAGGTGTCGAACGAATGATCTGTACCTCCGCCGTCTCACCCAGCGCAGCGGAGGTATCCAGTTCCTCAGCCGCATCTAAGTCATTCATCACCTTGACCTGTGTATAGCCTCGCAGACCGCCTTCCAAAGAAACTTCAACCAACAAGCCGACCAAGGGCCCCGATACGCGCATACCTAACGTCACAGTCTCATTTGGCTCTGTCAAATCCGCACCTAACAGCGCAACGCCCGCCAGAGCCTCAGCCTGAATCAAGCCAGCGGTAGGCCCACATAAATGGCTACGCTCCAATTCGCGTGCGGAATCTGTGACCTCTACCTGAACAACCCTCAGCTTCAGTGAAGGGGAAAAGGCGCATCGCCGCCCATCGGCGGTCTTCGACATGATCATACTTGTTCCTTCGCCAGTACCTGTTGTAGGATCGCCATAAATTTATCACGAAGCACATCAAGATGTTTTGACTGCAAATGCAAGGTCCACAAAGCAAATCGCCATTGCTCCGCAAAATGGTATTGCGCGCGAACCCCTGGATCAAACGCAGCAAATTGTTCACGCCGCACTTCATAGTTTCTGTGAATTTCACGGGTCTTCAAAGCAAATCCATCAAAGAAGCGAGAGGACAGCACATCCATCGCAACCGCCTCGCTATGCTTTTTCCAATACTTGACAAGCACCTCCGCATAGCGTGTCAAATAAAACACGGCGATCGCATCCAGATTTTGCTGATCATGCGACAGGTTGGGCCATCCCATTGCGCCTCGTATCGAACAAATGCTAACGTGCACGGGCATCTCGCGACGCTGCTTGATATCATACGCAAATTCAAAAATCTCTTTTCCCTCGCCAAACCGACAACTTTTCAAATCTGGCAAGTATTTTTTCAGCACCATATTTTGTGCGGCCGCGCTTCCCAGCAATGCCCCCAGAGCGAGTACCACATCAGGATTTTCCCCTGACATGCCATGACCCATGTCGTCCAGTTTAACAAACAAGCGCGCTGGAATATCTTCGAGAGAATCTCCCGGATAGCGCGTACGAATAAAAGACGTCACCTCAGCACCCGTCGTATTCTCCATCCACCGCAGTAGTTTGTAAACACCAAAATTGACGCCCAATTCTTTAAAGGCATAAACCCGCGCAAGCATGTAACTGCCATATCCTGGCTTCTTTAATTTCAAACGCTTCTCAATCAAACTGGTATATAATGGACGACGATTCGTCTTAAACACAATTTCGCGCGTCACACCCGAGCCTAACAAGACATCCTCATGCGTACGTAATTCATAAATATTTGCATACTCGACCGACTCGTCCTGACTCATCGTCTTCTCGATATTCCTCAGAAGAATCTGTGTCCGTTCATCTGCCCCTGGATGAAACTGCGGAAGTCCGCCACAATACGTCGCACCAGGAAGTGCTGTCCGACGATCATCAAAGGCCGGCGCAATTGAGAAATCCGAATGCGCCGCATAAATAGCACCTGTCAGATGCATATAGAGAGTCTCAATAAAATCTTCACTCGCTTCATTCTCCAACTCAGGACGTTCCAATAAGGATCTAAATAACTCGTCAAGCGCCAAAATGCTCGTCACAACATCCTGCTGTTCAATCATCCCAAGCGTAATCCATTCCAACATACGCTCGATGGAAGGAATCAAGCGCTGGAAGGCCTCCCCCCGCTGCAAACCAAAAAACTCGACTTCATAATGTCCATGAAACTTTGCGGTGCGAACATAAGACTTCTTTCCTCCTTCAGCAACAGAGACTAATTCACGAAGACAAAGCAGTGCTTGTGCATAATCAGAAGTTGCCCATTCCGCAATTTTATGGAATTCACTATAGGAGAGGAAGTGAACCCCCTTACTACTATGGTAATAACGTAACGGCGAGTTGAGCCGCTTACGACTCGCCTGGATGGCGAACTCCATTTCTTTACGTGTCCACGCCAAGGGTTTGACGCGCCACTCTTGTCCCAGCCGCCGATAATACTCCAACGTTAAATCATTACGCTCAATCATCACGATGTCTTCTAACATGAACCCGACCGCCTGCAACCACTCGTCTGACTGAACAATCAAATCCGTCGGCACCTCACGTTGCGAGATCTCTATCTTTCCGTCCGCCACATTTGAACAGACCACTTTCGATGCCAGAATACTGCTACGCTGCGAGGCCGCAATACGTCCTAGATTCCAAAATTGACCAGAGAGCAACGGCATAGCAGCGACCGCATGATTCCCCTTTGTCATCGTCATCACATAACCTGAACTGCCTTTAACCAAATCACGTTTGCGAACTAGCAGCATGGGGTGATGATCCTCAACATCATGCCAGATATCTTTCTCAAAAATAAACGTATCACAACCCCAGTCATAAGCAACAAAGGTTCGACTCCGTCCCGTTGTCGTCACCGTGACGCTACTTGATTTCCGCCGCGCCTCGCTTCTAACACGCGAAATAAATGCTTTTACATTATTTTTCATATCGACGTTTCTCTCTGGCAATTAATTCTTCAACTAAGCCGCCGAGCGCATCAAGTTCACAGGCATCGGCGACCTCCAATAAATTTTCCAACGCAGGTAAAATGTACTGCGAAAACTGGGATTGCCCCACACGCGCAAGCCGTCCATACGCACCCAAAGCCTGCACCAAACGCTGGATTGCACCTTCTCGGACGAATTCGACGGCATCACTGTTCCCAGGAAAAGCTTTCAAATAGCACAATGCCACCTTCGTGCGCAATGCCTTATCCAACTTCACATACGGATCGTATAGAAGCGAAGCCAAATCATACGCGCCTGCACCCATTCGCATTCCTTGAAAATCGATGAAAACAGGCTTGTCTTTTTTGAAAAGCACATTACTCGACTGAAAATCACGATGAATCAGTACCTGCTTCATTTTCAACAGCTTTTCCGAAATCTGTTTCAACTCGACCGCGACCTCCGCAGGCAACGCATCATAGCCATACCGATGATTCAATAAGTGTTCTTCGAAGAGGCGATGCTCCCACGCATAGAGCGATGCATCAAAGGGGGACTCCAATTCTGTTTTCCTCTCTCTGACTAATCGTGTGCCTTCTTGATGGAATCGCGCAAGCGCCTTCACCGTCGCCTCATACCATTGCTCATCCTGAAGATGCTCCTTCCGCTGCATGCGCTGTTGCAAGGAATCGTCACCGCAATCTTCGAGTAGCAAAACATGAGTATCTGGCAAGTCTAACTTCACCGCCGGTACAGGTACACCTGCGGTTGCCAGCAGTTCTGCATGATTACTGTACCGCGCATTTTCAGCGCGTGTCAAGGCGTATTGAACGGCGATGACGGACTGCGTGCCATCCGACAACCGCCAGAAGGAACGTTCTGAACCACGTGCACCCAAAAAATGAGCACTGGTGTTCTCGGGCGTCCAGCCAAAATGCATGATTGCCTCACATAGCGTGGCATCGCAGACAAATTGCGCACGAACATGGACGACATTTCTCTGCTCACCCCCTGTCACGCCACCGGTGATCACACAGTCCTTCAACGAGGCACCCGCCAATACTGTTGCGCCTTCAGTTACAACACTATCAATACCCTTCACTCCTTTAGGTACTTTCGCTTGAGGCGAGACACAGAAAAATGATTTGTCCTTTGCTGAAAAACGATCAGCGGCGACATCATACCATTCACCACCTGATTTCTTTACTTGCGCAAGTTTCTTAATATCCGCATGAATACGAAGATAGGACGCCACCGTCCCTGCATCATCCCAATAACTCCCCTTCACCGACACACCGCGCACAAAGAGGTTTGCATCCATGGCTCGCTGATACGCGTCCACAATCGTCGAGAACACTGTTTCCGGCAGAAAATCAAATATACGCGGTGACACAAGTTGCAATCCACAGAAGGTGTAGGTGTGTTCAACCCCTGGAGTCGGACTCCGCCAGCACGTGATACGACCTGCGTAATCCATCTCAACCGTGCGCGGACCCTTTTTCGGTTCCAGCCACGCGGATGCAAAATAGCCACTCGCCTCAAAAGCCTTGACCAAAGGCTCCGGAGTCACGGAAGCCGCAATATCTGCATTCATAATCCAGAACGGTTCATGCTCCAAAAACGCTTTCAATGGACGCAAGGCACCACCTGTTCCGAGAATTTCAGGCTCATAAGAGATCCGCGTTTGAGCACACCATTGACGCTTCTTCAGCCATGCTTCGATAGACTCCGACATCCAGTGTGTGTTGACTGCGATCTCTTCAACACCCCACGATTCTAGTAACCGCAAGGCATGTTCCAGCAAGGGTACATTCCAAACCGGCATCAACGGTTTCGGATAAACAAGGGTCAATGGACGCAAGCGCGTTCCCAATCCGGCAGCCAACACTAACGCTTTTTTCGGTAGCTGCATTAAGCCGTTCCTTTCGTGCGCTCAACCGTTACAGCTGCTGCCCGCAAGCCAGGCACAGCCGCCAACTTCTCAACTCGCACACAAACAGCATCCACCCGCGCATGGCGCAAACAAATCTGCGCTGCACATTCAGCAGCCGATTCGATCATTCTAAATTGTGCAGCACTCAGAGCCATACGTATGTCACACGCCACAGCCACATAGTCCACCGTGTCGTTCAGCGCATCGCGTGCGAGAACATCCGACATATCTAACGTCAACACCACATTCAACACGAGCGTCTGTTCACACACGCGCTCTTCCGGACGATCACCGATGATACACCGGATCTCCAGCCCGCAGAGCTCTAATTGTCCGTTAGTGGTCTTCATCCTTATCAACTGTCTTAAAAATGTCGTCTTGCGAACGCTGACTGACGTTGTTGTTTAACCTTAGGCTGTTCCAGATGAAAGCCATACCACTCATCACCTAAGCCTGTATTCGAAAATTGGGCGGCGTGGTTATTGGCCAGATGCTCGCGGTTGCGTTTGATAATATCATTCTCCGTTTTTTCAGAGGCCTCAATCAACACCTTGTTGGCCTTATCCAAGTCGTTGCGTTGAACATAAATCCAAGCCATCATGGAGTAAAGCATGGTGCCCTGCCCATAACGCACCTTGATCATCTGTTTATTAAAAAACTTCTCGATCTCGGCTATGTCTGCCTGCAACATATACATGCGCGCCATCTTAACCCCAATCATCATCGGTTCCATAAAGATCGCGTGAGGCATTAACTCATCAACCTTCTTGAAATTTTTTACTGACCAATACAGCTGGATGCGCAAGGTCGCTATCTGTTTGCCCATCAACGGTACCCAACCATTAAATCGTTCCAGCTTCTTTGAAGCCTCCAAAGTCTGATCAACAATCCGTTTCTGGTCACGTTCCATTTCAAGCTGAGCATCCTTCATGCTTCCCGGCGGACGAGTCTGCCACAGTTTGATCTTCTGCTGCATTTTTTTCTGTCCCTCCACCATGATGCGTTGCACCTCTTCCATGGCACTCTTCACTTTTCGCTGAAGCAAATAACCAATCAGCCCCTGCCCAGCCACAAATGAAAGAACGCCAAGCAAAATGGCCCACCCCCAATGCATCGCGTGCGTGACAATCAATGTTCCCATCACTACCAAACCAAAGAATCCATTAGCAATTAGCACATACATTTCTAAAACTCCTTTTATATTTCCTCGCTTGCTATCGCAATCCGAAAAAGGTACTATTTTACCTAAATCGGCTTAACAAAAACAAGCATGGAAAACAATTAACATGAAATCTTTAGCATTACGACTTTATGGCGAAAATGATCTCCGGCTGGAACGTTTTGATCTTCCTGAAATTTCAGACGACGAAATTCTTGCGGATATCGTGACCAATAGTATCTGTATGTCTGATTACAAGGCGACCATTCAAGGCGCTAATCACAAGCGCGTACCCAAGGATGTCGCTCAAAATCCCATCATTCTAGGTCATGAATTCTGTGGTAAACTGCTCAAGGTCGGAAAGAACTGGCAACACAAATTCAAGGTCGGACAAAAGTATGGTGTCCAGCCTCAGCTTAACATCCCAGGACGAGAACATGATGCCCCAGGCTATTCCTTCCGTTGGATCGGCGGTAATGCCACACGCATCGTGATTCCCAAGGAAGTCTTGGAGCTCGACTGCTTGCTCACGTATGACGGCGATGCGTATTATAAGTCCTCTATTGCAGAACCGGTCTCGTGCATCGTTGGCGCTTATCGTTGCAGTTACCACTTCAAAGCGGGCGAATATATCCATCAGATGGGCATCAAGAATGGAGGCACGCTGGTCATCCTCGCGGGAGCAGGGCCGATGGGCTTAAGCGCCATCGATCTGGCGATCCACGGACCTGAGCACCGTCCCGGACGGTTAGTGATCACGGACATCGACCAAACCCGCTTAGACCGCGCCGCGCAGATTTTTCCTGTCCAACATGCCAAGGAATGTGGCGTTGAACTGATTTATCTCAATACAGGAGGCATGGCTGATCCAGTTGCGCTGATCAAGTCGGTCAATGGTGGGAACGGCTACAATGATGTCATGGTCTTCGCCCCCGTTCCTGCACTCATTGAGCAGGGATCGGCATTACTAGACTTTCTCGGATGTCTGAACTTCTTTGCGGGTCCAGCACATTCAGATTTCAAAGCGACTATGAATTTCTATGATGTTCACTACATGGGGCATCACATTGTGGGCTCTTCGGGTGGCAATACCCAGGACCTTCAAGATTCGATGAACTATGCCGCACAAGGGCTCATCACGCCGTCCGTAATGATTACACACGTCGGGGGCATCGATTCTGTAGCTGATACCACGAAGACGCTTACCAAGGTTCCAGGTGGCAAGCGCTTGGTCTACACGCATGTCTCCATGCCCATGACCGCTATTGCTGACTTTGCTAAACTGGGCGAAACCAATCCATACTTCAAGGCGTTAGCCGAGATCTGTGCACGGAACAAGGATCTCTGGTGCACGGAAGCGGAACACTACGTGCTCACCCATGCCCCACGTCTTGAACAAGACTCACAAAGCTAACCTTATGATCCCAGACCTTCAATCGAGCCTTCTTTGCGATGATGTCCGTCAGGAACGTAATGGCAAATTTATGCTCATTGGCATATTTGATGGTTTGGCGCATCCATCCAACCAACCGATTTGCCCGCGCATCTGCATCATGAACCGTTGGTGCATGGGAGGGGGCGAATTTACGCAGAAATCGCGAATCATGGCACCCGACGGGATGTCAGTTGTCGCAGAAGGACAGCCCGTCCCGATTAAACTCTCGAATGACCAGCAAATTGCTACCACCGTCGAGGTGTTCATCAATCTGGCATTTCATCAGGAGGGAGTTCACTGGGTTGAAATCCTGCTGAATCAGGAACTGCGTATGCGGTATCCGCTTCATGTACGGAAGTTGCCGCCCCAGCCGAGTCCAGGACAACCCCCTGGCGTGCCGATGGCATGAGCGGATTTTTCGAATCATCAATCGACATGAATTCACTCGCTCGCTCCCAGGGATCGGTCCGTAGGCGTACGATACGACACGACAGCAATAATCGTGGGGAGTCGCTCTCTTTGGCATGCGCATCTAGATTGTCGCGTGTCCGCTGACACATATCAATCCACAGTCGACGTAGCAAATCCTTTGCTGCATCGAGGGGCGTAGCTTCACGCGCACTCATCATCTTTTGTTTATTGGCGATGATACTGCCGAGTAAATCCTTCCACTCCGGATTAATCATGCTCCCCAGCTCGGCTACTTTATCTCCTCCAGAACGCAACTGATCCAATATCGCCGCAACCACGGTACGTGTAAATACATGACGAAGAATATCAAGTGGCAAATAGGGGCTCATCAAGAGCAACACATCCCTGTCGTGTTCATGCTCCACGAGAAACTCGCATAACTCATATTCCGTTTTAGAGGGCGGTTCAGGTGGCGGTGGCACATCCCATTCGCCGACATCAACCGAGTAGGATTCCCCGGGGATGAACTCGCCATCGCCGTCTGGTGCACGTTCCTCAGCCCCTGCCCCTCCATCTCGTTTATTTTCAGAGGCATGACTGACCTCTCCTTCAGTTTGGAAACGCGCAGCATACTCGGCCTTTTGGCGAGCTTGTTCGCGATATCGTTCGAAATCTTCTTCAAACGCGCTCAAAGGAAAGTGCAACAGGCCGGCAGCTTCCTCGATGAGGTGAGATCGCTGGACAGCACTCGGACAGACCGCCAGCATTTCGATTACACCACGCGAAATACGATTCACGGCGTCAATGCTGTCTGGATGTTCTTCCACTTCACGCAGGGTATCCACCTGGAACGCAGTAATGGAAACTGCTTGATCTAGCGCCTCGCGAAAAGCGGCTGCCTCTTGTTTGCGCAAGAAGGAGTCAGGATCTTCGCCCGTAGGCAACCTCACGACACGTACGGGGATTTCAGCTGCAATGAAAAGCGCCCCGGTACGTATGGCCGCCTTCTTACCTGCCGCATCGCCATCAAAAACCAACACCACACTATCAGCATGTTTCTTCAAAAGGGCCACATGCTCAGCTGTAAAGGCAGTACCTTGCGATGCCACAGCGGTCTCAAAGCCGCAGGCATGACAGCGAATCACATCTATCTGTCCCTCGCAAATAATCGCTTCGCGCCGAGGATGCTTCACGATCTTTGATGCGGCCTTATCGAGCGCATAAAGAATGTGACTCTTCTTAAAAATAATCGTTTCAGGACTGTTTACATATTTAGCAGGATGCGATTTTGGGTCTAAAACACGTCCGCTGAAGGCAACGACACGGCCCTGTCTGTCACAAATCGGAAACATAAGCCGACCCCCAAAGCGATGGAAAAAGTCATTGGGTTGTTTTTCAAGATCCTTAGGTGGAACCAACACACCTGAATCTACGAGTTGCTGCGCTGTAAAATTGTGTTTCTTCGCCCATTGCAACATGGCATCTCTCGGGACAGCCGGCGCATAACCAATGCAAAAGCTCTTCACGACTTCATCTGGCAATGCCCGCGAGGCCAGATATGTCCTTGCTAATTCTGCTTGTTTGGTCTCTGTCAGGCACCGCTGATAAAAGACCGCCAGTTCGGCATGAACAGCATAAAGCACGCTACGCGACTGAGCATGAGGGTCCACCTCCTGTTTAAGCACCACGCCTGCTTTGTCCGCCAATTGTTGAACCGCGTCCATAAACTGCAAGCCTTCCATCTTCATCAGGAACGTAAAGATGTCACCTGCCTCGCCGCAACCGAAGCATTTGTAGAACTGCTTATTCGGATTCACATTAAACGAGGGGGTCTTTTCTTTGTGGAAAGGGCAACAGCCCTTGTAGGTCGCACCCGCACGCTTCAACTGTACTCGAGCACCAATCAGGTCAACAATGTCGACCCTCGCCCGAATTTCTTCTAAAACTGAATCAGTATATCTTGCCATAACGTGAACTCATTAAAGCACAATCCGTCTCTGATGAGAAGAGGGAGTTATTAACATTCGCTGAACAGCTCACTTAAACACTGGGGAACAAGACATCGAGGAAACATTCAGCCACTCTGTCGCCCTCGGGTGGAGAGATTGCCAGATCAGGGCTGACCTCAATCACGGTCATGTGTTTTGTGACTGGATCAATCAGAAAATCTACACCAATCAAGGGTATATCCAATGCCTTTGCTATACGCTCTGCAAGGGCAAGGGCGCGCCGTGGAACCTGCTCGGTCACCACGTCTACCGTGCCCCCTGTATGATAGTTATTGGTCAGACGCACACGCACAACCTCGCCTGGCTTCGGAACATCGTCTGGGTTATGCTTGAGCTCAACAAGATTGCGCCGTGTCTCTACATTCCAAGGAATCTGATTGCTGGGATCGACTTTTCGCCGCTCTGCATTCTGCCGTACAATAAGTTGCCGAATCGTATGCTTCCCGTCCCCTCTTACACAGGCGGGATTACGCCGAATTGCAGCAGCCAGTTTGCCACCAGCAAGAATCACACGCAAGTCATCGCCAGGGACCGTCTCTTCGAGAATCACATCTGCTTCGTAAGTGCGAGCAAAGCGAATGGCAACTTGAAGTTCCTCGTGTGTGCGCACGCCCATGGAAATCCCGCGTCCGCCCCATTGCATACAAGGTTTTACGACAAGCGGTGCATATTGCTTCAGAAAGGCCCCCGCCACTTCGGGATGTGCCTCATCAACCGCACATTGAGCAGGAACAGGCACGCGAAGGGATGTCAGCCAATTATGGCAGGCTCGCTTGTTATTCACGAGATGATACGTGGCCGCACCCACAAGATCCGTCAGCGCATTAAAGCATCGTACCGTCTTGCCCTCCTTTGAAAGCTCAAAAATCGGCATATCCGGATCAGGATTAATGATCTTGACGCGAATCCCGCGTCGCTTAGCAGCATCCGTCAATGTTGTCGTATAGGGCGTCAAGTTCATGTGTGATGATATCGACGTTCAACACGATTGCCAAAGGAACAGATAATTTCGTAGGGATGGGTCCCTTTGATACGCGCCCACGCTTCAACCGCGATCGCATGCTCGCCCCCTCCACCCAGACAAATGACTTCGTCGCCGATCTCTGCCGCATCGAGATGCTCAAGGGAGACGACCGTATAGTCCATGGAGATACGCCCTATCACAGCACACGGCACGCCCCTAATTAACATATATCCCTTATTGGAAAGCGCCAGGGGGAGTCCATCCGCATAACCTGCGGAAATCACCCCGACCCGCATATCCTTTTTCAGGATATACGTGTGCCCATATCCGATGCCTGTCCCAGCAGGCAGACAACGAATGGATGTCAGTCGCGTCTTGAGTGTCAGGATCGGATCGAGTTGTAACGCCCGATGGCCCGCCGTATCAAATGACCCATGCAAATTGATACCAGTGCGAATCACATTGAATGGCTCACGATACGCACAGGAAAAATTGTTTATGGCGTCGCTGTTCGCAATGTGCCTCTTTTCAAAGGTCATCCCTTTCCGCGCAAGCGCATTGAGCAGGGCGCAAAAATTGTGGACTTGGCGTTGAGTCAAATCAGACTTAGTATCATAGGCCGAGGGGAAGTGCGAGAAAATACCTTCGCAATCGAGTCCGGGAAGAGAATAAACGGATTGAATAACCGACTCGGCTTCGCTCAGAAGAATACCCAGGCGCCCCATGCCCGTATCGATCTTGAAATGAACAGTCGCGCGCTTCCCCTGCTTTACCGCTTCAACACTGATACGCTGGGCTGACGTTGCATCTGTAATCGGCAGAATGACGCCAGCATCAATCATGGGCGCTATTTCTTCCGGCAGGATGCTGCTCAATACTTGAATTCTTTTCTTGAGGGGCAGCAGTTGCATGGCTTCATGCGGCTCTGCCACACCAAAGGTGTCAACGCCCGCATCCGACAAAGCCTGTGCAATAGGCAACATGCCAAGACCGTAGGCATTGGCCTTCAGCACAGCCAACACCTGCGCCGGAGCAACTGCAATACGAATCTTACGGTAATTCGAAATCAACTTACCGAGATCAATCTCTAGCCAAACACGTCGAGGTATCGTACTCATATTACCCTTTAAAAAGTGCTCCCATTTTTTTGCCCATCAGCAAGCTGCTGCCGATGATCGCGACAGAGAGAAATACCATAGCCCAGACACCGAGTGCAGATGCAAGGAAACGTCCGATGCCCATCAACTGGAAGAGTTCAAAAATGGTCTTTGTAATCGGATAGTATTCGATCTTCTGCGCCAGCATCAAGCTGTCTGAAACTTCCAGCATACTGAAGGCAAAGGCCAACAACGCGCCGGCAATCACATTCGCGGCAATCAGTGGCAGTGTCACGCGCCGCAATACGCAAAACGGTGGTGCACCCAGATTCGATGCGGCTTCTTCTAAAGTGACCGAGGTCTGTTGCAAACCCGCAACCACAGCTCTAACCATAAAGGGCAATCGACGAATCGCATACGCAACCACTAAAAAGAGCGTCGGATTGACACGGATATCCACCAACGCAGCCAGTCCCGGATTGGCCCTTCCCCATGCACTAGATGCGAGCACACCGCTGACAGAGATAAAGCCAAACGCCATCACCAGCCCGGGCACTGCCAGTGGAATCATAGCCATCGTATCAAGCATGCCTCTGATGCGAATGCGAGAACGGACTATCACCCACGCAATGGCAATGCCGATCGACATATTGAAAAGGACCGCCATAGACGAGAAAAATAGACTGTTTCGAATCGCATTCACAGTCATGTCATGACCCAAAGCCTCAGCATAATTCGAAACTGAAAATTGCTCCGGGAGCAGGGTTTTGTACCAAGACCCTGGTACAGAAAAACTCGTCAGAACAACACCCAGATGAGGGAGCAAAGCCAGCACGATCACAACCAGAAATGGCAACATCACAAGCACACCGCTCAGCCCCCCTATTTTTTTTTGCTGATACTGGACCGCTGCTTTTGATTGCATGGCATACGCCTTACCGCCAAAAAAGATACGGCTCACTGCATATAATGTGACACTGCACGTCAGGACAACCGTCACAAGCGCATACGGAAAAGGACTACCACTAATTTCTTTGAGCTCGTCATAAATCTGTACTGCCGAACAACGCGTATAGTTCAGCATCAGCGGCGTCCCAAGCTCCGTGAAACACGCAATGAAAACAAGCGTACATCCGGCAAAAAGCCCAGGGAGCAACAAGGGAAAGGTGATGCGCCAAAAGGTCTTCCACGCATTGCCTCCCAGATTCTGCGCGGCTTCGTGCATCGAAGGGTCAATGTTTGCAAGTGCTGCAGCAACATTCAAATAAATGATCGGATAAAATGCCAAAGCCTGTAAAATAATCACACCAAGATAGCGCGACTGCCCGAGCCAATCCACCGGACCACACCCCAGTAATGCATTAAATGCACCATAAGGGCCAAGAATTTGCGTCAGACCAATGGCACCGACAAAGGGAGGCAATACCAAGGGTACAAGAAGTAACGCGGATACCATGTTCTGACCAGCAAATAGGAAACGATGAGAGAGCCAAGCCAGAGGGATCGACAAGAAAGATGCCAATAGTGTCGAACCAAGAGCAAGCCCAAAACTGTTGAGCAATCCCTCCGCATAAATCGGATTACGAAAAACGTCCAACAAATGTGCGACCGTCCAACACCCGTTCACATAAAATCCACCTCTCACCACATTGAAAAGAGGCCACAGCAACAACACTCCTAACAGAGCCGTGAGGAGAACAAATAAAAACCACGCTATGCGATTATTTAACATGGAAAAATAGAATGTATTACTATACGGGATGGCTCGGGTATTGTAAAAACAAAAAGTTGAAAGCTATTTCTAACTTTCAACTTATAATTTTCCACTTACCAAAAAAGTAGCGGGGACGACGGGATTGCCGCTCTCTCGCTATCGCTCATCGCTCTTGCCTCCGGCAAGCCTCAAACGGGCGGTCGCTCTACGGGGATACCCTTGAGCTTTGTGCGCGTTTGCTCGAACCGGTTCTCATCCCGTCTAAGCACAAGCGATGTCACATTAAACACAAAAAAAAGTGGCGGGGACGACGGGATTCGAACCCGCGACCACCGGATCGACAGTCCGGTGCGCTAACCAATTGCGCCACGTCCCCGCAAAAGTTCGTGTACTTTATCAGATTCACCCTTCACTCCGCAATAACAAAAACTAATTTCTAATAAATTTGTTCAGTGTCTAACTGTCGAGATTCGACTTGAAACATCCAATCACCCTGTGTACACTTTAATCAGTAAGTAACGAAGACATCTTAAAATAATCAGGAGTTAACACGATGAAACTGGATACTGAGTTCTGTGAATCCAAATGCCCAGTCTGCACGCGTGCACGCAACGGAAATGTGATTGCAAAAGTTTTCCAAAAATTAGAAATGCTGCTGACCTTTGGCGGGTGTCCAGCCGGACGTGACCGGCAAAAGAAATACGGTGTCAAACCCGACGAGAAACGGTCATGATTATACCTGCAGCTGAAAATATGGGGCTACATGAAAGTGACGCAGGCGTTCATATTCCACTCGTGTGCAACGCAAACGACAAAGGCTCTCTCTTTGCTGGTTCGATTTTTTCTGGCGCCACACTTGCCGCATATCGCGCTGCTGAACGCCTGCTCGTGTCGCGCGGGCTTACAGGAGATTTAGTCGCAAAGACTGCGACCATCAACTACCTCAAGCGCATGGTCTCAGACGGTCTTGCGGTTGCAACCCAAAAGAGCGAACCCATTCTCAAATCTAATGGTAACTACACCGTTTCCATGAACGTGCGCGTTATCGATAAAGACGGAATAGGCGGTGCTGAACTATCAGCCGAATTCATTCTTCTACAAAAGAACGTAATCTAACACATAATTTTGTTAACACGAGGTATTTGCTTGAAAATTTTAGCGTTCGTCGGAACACTCCTATTTATTACAGCAAGTTCAATTCTTGCCGCAGATAAACCGAACATCATTTTCATTTTAGGGGATGATATCGGGCAAGGAGACTTGGGCTGTTATGGGCAACAGAAAATCAAAACACCCAACCTGGACAAGATGGCCGCTGAGGGCGTACGTTTTACACAGGCCTATTCAGGCACAACTGTTTGCGCTCCGTCGCGAACGTCGCTGATGACAGGGCTGGACATGGGCCACTCCCCTGTCCGTGCAAACCGTGAGATCGCCAAGGGACAGGGACAGATGCCGCTTCCTGAAAAGACCGTCACTGTCGCGCAATTGCTTAAGCAGCAGGGCTATGCCACAGCTTGCATGGGCAAGTGGGGCATGGGCATGTTCGATACGACTGGCAGTCCGCTAAAAAAAGGGTTCGACCGTTTTTACGGCTATAATTGCCAACGCCACGCGCACAGCTACTTCCCTGAATATCTGTATAATAATGACAAGCTTATCGATCTGCCTGAAAACAAAGGTGGGAACAAAAAGACGTATGCCGATCAACTCATCCAAAAAAATGTACTCGCCTGGGTGGAACAGCAAGGAGCGAAACCCTTCTTCCTTTTTTACGCAACTACGTTGCCCCATGCACAATATGAAATCGATGACCTGGGACATTACAAGGACATGAGTGACTGGACTGAACAAGCCAAAGCCTTTGCAGCCATGGTCACGCGACTGGATCGCAATATCGGCGAACTTGTGGTCCTGCTTAAGAAGATGGGCGTTGATAAGAACACCTTGATCATCTTCTCTGGAGACAATGGTGCTGCGTTTGACGACAAGTCCTCTATCGCCAAATTCTTCAATCAATCCATGGACGGAAAGTTGCGCGGCTTCAAGCGGGGCATGTATGAAGGCGGACTGCGTCAGGCAGCCCTCGCCTATTGGCCTGGCACAATCCCTGCAGGCCGGGTGAGTGAGGACCCTTGGGCGTTCTGGGACTTTCTGCCAACCTGCGCTGAACTTGCAGGCGCAACCTATCCTGATGGATTCAAGCCAGACGGTCTCTCGCTCGTGTCGTTCTTAAAAGGCGGACCTGCACCACAACGGGAATACTTCTACTGGGAACTGCATGAGGGCTCCTTTAGGCAAGCTGTCCGCTTTAGAAACTGGAAGGCCGTGCGTAATGGCCCACAGGGCAAGATCGAACTCTATGACCTAGCGATTGATGCGGCTGAACAAAACGACCTCTCTGAAAAGCAACCCGAGCAGGTCAAACAGGCCCAAGACCTGATGACGAAGGCACGTGTAGATAATCCCAACTGGCCGATTAAAGAACAAAAACAAGCACCCGCCAAAAACCGCAAGAAAAGCAAAAACATGTAAAAAACGTCGGATTTGTGGCTCGACTGGAGGGGTGTAAAACGGTATTCTATATGCCTTCAATTTTTAGCCGTCAGGAGACAAAATTTTATGAAGATGCTGATGTTGCAAGGTGTTCAGACTTTTTCTAAATTCCGCCTCGAGTCATTGGTCGAAAAGCTTGCTGAAATTATCAAAGGAACCATTACCCTTGATGCTCATTTTGTGTACCTCTTAGAGATCGATGCTACTTTGGACGAACAGACGTTATCTCGGGCTTGCGCCTTGCTAGGCGCAAGAAGCCTCCCGCCCCCTCCTCACCCCTCCCTGCTACCTCCTCCCTTCTTCGTCACCCCACGTAAGGGAACGATATCCCCTTGGTCTTCCAAGGCAACCGACATCTTCATCAACTGTGGCATTGCCGCTGTCAAGCGCGTGGAACGCGGCGTTCATTTCTGCGTTTCCGTAGATGGTAAACCCGTTTCCATTGAAACGCTGCGTCCTGTGCTGAATGCCCTACATGATCGCATGACCGAAGGCGTGTATGTGGATTTGTCGGATTTTTTTGCGCATCGTCCGCCTGCACCCGGCAAATCATTCGATGTGCTGGGACGCGGTATTATAGCCTTGAAGGAGGCGAATACCACCATGGGGCTCGCGTTAAGCGACGAGGAGATCAGCTACCTCTTCGAGAGTTACACTAAGGCTGGACGCAACCCTACAGACACAGAATTAGTGATGTTCGGTCAGGTAAACTCGGAACACTGCCGCCACAAAATTTTCAATGCAAGCTGGATCATTGATGGCGATCAAAAAAATCAAACCCTCTTCCAGATGATCAAGCATACGCACGCCTGCCATCCTGCAGGTACACTCGTGGCCTACTCGGATAACTCGGGTGTGGTGGAAGGCATAAAGACCGAGGCCTTCTGCATCGACACCGCGACCAAAACCTATCACTTTGAACCTGACCAAGTCGACATGCTCATGAAGGTCGAGACGCACAATCACCCGACTGCCATCTCCCCCTACCCTGGTGCAGCCACAGGCGTGGGCGGCGAAATCCGCGACGAGGCTGCGACTGGTATCGGTTCCAAGACCAAAGCCGGCTTAGCTGGCTTCATGGTCTCCAACCTGAATGTGCCGGGTTATCAGATGCCCTGGGAAAAAGAGTATGCGGAGTTTCCCAAACGTCTCGCAACACCTCTCTCCATCATGATCGATGGTCCGCTCGGAGGCGCAGCCTTTGGCAATGAATTCGGACGTCCCCAGCTTTGTGGTTTTTTCCGCACTTATGAAGAGGACGTCGCCGGACGCCTGCGCGGTTACCACAAGCCCATCATGCTCGCAGGTGGCATGGGCAACATCCGGCGCAGTCAGGTCTACAAGAAGACCGTACCTCCTGGCTCAATCATTGTACAACTCGGCGGACCCGCCATGCGCATCGGCCTCGGCGGTGGTGCCGCCTCTTCCATGACGACCGGTAGTAATGACGAAGCCCTCGACTTTGACTCGGTGCAACGAGGTAATGCGGAAGTCGAACGCCGTTGCCAGGAGGTCATCGATGCCTGCATCGCGCTCGGCAATGACAACCCCATTTTGAGTATCCATGACATCGGCGCAGGCGGACTCTCCAACGGCTGTCCCGAACTGGTTGAAAAGACTGGTGCCACCTTCGAACTCCGTAACGTGCACAACGAAGAGAAATCCATGAGTCCCATGGAAGTCTGGTGTTGCGAAGCGCAGGAACGTTATGTGCTGGCCATCCGTCCAGAAGACCGTGAACGCTTCGCATCGCTCTGCGAACGCGAACGCTGCCCAGTCGCCTTCATCGGTGTGGCACGTGATGATGAACGGCTCGTACTCCACGACGAACACTTTAGTAACAACCCCATTGACATGGACATCCGTGTGTTGCTCGGCAAACCGCCTCGCATGTTGCGCGATGTCAAGCACACGTCAGAATCTGTTCAGAGCCTTGACTTCTCTGGCGTCATGCCTGCGGACGCGCTCCTGCGCGTTCTGCGTCTCCCGGCTGTTGCTGACAAGACCTTCCTCATCACCATCGCTGACCGTTCCGTGACCGGTATGGTACACCGCGATCAAATGGTCGGTCGCTATCAGCTTCCCATAGCCGACTGCGCAGTGACCACCGCAGGCTACAAGACCACCGCTGGAGAATCCATGGCCACGGGCGAACGTACCCCTATCGCACTGCTCGACGCCCCGGCAGCGGGACGTATGGCGGTTGCCGAGTCTCTGACCAACCTCGCCGCTACGGACGTGGGTGCGATCGGCAACATCAAACTTTCCGCAAACTGGATGTGTGCGTGCGGCGAACAAGGTGAAGACGCCAAGCTCTTCGACACCGTCAAGGCTGTAGGCATTGACTTCTGTCCGCAGGTCGGAATCTCTATTCCTGTTGGCAAGGACTCGCTCTCCATGCGCACTGTGTGGCAAGATGCCAAAGGTGCCTCACATCGCCAAGTCGCGCCGCTCAGCCTGATCGTCACCGCCTTCGCGCCAGTTCAGGATGTGCGTAAGACCGTCACGCCCGACCTGAAGCCCGGTAGCAGCTCCTTGCTTCTGATTGATCTAGGCAAGGGTAAGAACCGCCTCGGCGCCAGCGCACTGGCTCAGGTCTACAACCAGGTCGGCGAACATGCCGCTGATGCAGATGATCCCGCGCTTCTCAAATCCTTCTTCGAAGCCATCCAGGAACTCGTCTCGCAGAAACTGTTGCTCGCATACCATGACCGTTCAGACGGCGGACTCGCCGTGACACTCACAGAGATGGCCATATCTGGCGGGCGCGGTATGAACATCGAACTCGGTAAGGCGACGGTCTCTGACCGCGCCGCGGAAGGGCCGGAGACCCTTGCCCTACCAGAACTCTTCAACGAGGAACTGGGTGCAGTGTTACAGGTCGCGCAGGACAAGCTTGATGCTGTCATGCAGATGCTCGCGAAGCACGGACTTGCAAAAACACCGCTCTGCACGTTGATCGGGCAACCCACAAATGATCGCGTGCTGAAAATCAAGGTGGGTAACAGTATAGTCATCGACATGACCCTTCGCCAATTGCGCCGCACCTGGTCGGAACTCACTTATCACATGCAGGCCCTTCGCGATAACCCCGACTGCGCCAAACAGGAATATGACAACGGTCTCGATGAAAAAGACCCGGGTATGACCTTCAACGTAACGTTTGATCCTGACGGTAGGGCAAGGGTCTCCGACCCTGCCGCGGCGCGCTCGGAGAGCGTCGCCCTACCCCCTCCTCGCATGGCGATCCTACGCGAACAGGGCGTGAACGGACATGTTGAAATGGGCGCGGCCTTTGCATTTGCAGGTTTTGAGTCCGTGGATGTACACATGACCGACCTGCTGAGCGGACGCGTGGATTTGAAGAACTTCAACGGACTCGTGGCCTGTGGCGGATTTTCTTATGGCGATGTGCTCGGCGCAGGCTCAGGCTGGGCACGTAGCGTGCTTTACAACGACAAGCTCCTCGCCATGTTCAAGACCTTCTTTGAGCGGCCTGACACGATCACGCTCGGTGTTTGCAACGGCTGCCAGATGGTGTCACAACTCAAGAACATCATCCCTGGCGCGCAGCACTGGCCAGCCTTCCGTCGCAACATTTCCGAGCAGTTCGAAGCGCGTTATGCAACTCTGGAAGTCATGGACTCTCCGTCTGTGCTCCTCAAGGGAATGACGGGTTCCCGACTGCCCATCGCAGTCGCGCATGGTGAAGGCCTTGCGGTCTTCGAGAATGCACAGGACGAAGCTAAGGCCATCGCATCCCTGCGCTTTGTGGACGGACGCGGTCAGCCGACTGAGCGCTATCCCTGGAATCCGAACGGCTCCAAGGCTGGACTGACAGGCTTCACCTCTGAAGACGGACGCGCCACGATTCTGATGCCGCACCCTGAACGCGGCTTCCGCTCCGTGCAACTCTCCTATCGTCCTGACGATCTCTTCACGGGCGAAGCAGGTCCCTGGTTGCGCCTCTTCCAGAACGCCTACGCCTTTGTCATGAGCAAAACGGAAATATTACGGCCACCAACGGCGACCTAGATAACCAGTATCTTAAAGTCCTCAAGTCTGAGCTCAAGCCAGCCGTGCGCGTAAAACAACAAGAAGGCGTACACTCTTAATCCTGATGGAAGACCTCTTCCATGGAAGCCCACCATTCGCCTTGCGCTCGATCGGGCAAGGGCTGCTGACAGGGCTTGCAGAGCTCCCACCAACGTTGCGTCTCCGGATCTGCCGCCATCTGCGCCATATCCGCCTCAAAAGCATCTCCTGCATATTCAAAGTAACTGAATAGATAATAACGACCGTCCGGCATGTTTCGCAGGTAGATCGAATAGTTTTGAATCTTGCATTGCTTGATCTTGCGCAGTATGCTGGGCCAAACTGCTGCATGCAATTGCGTGTACTCCTCCAGCTTCTCCGCCTTCACCTCAATGACTGATCCAATGCGTTTCATGTTCATCTATCCTTCCTCAAAACGTCATCCTATTGTCCCAATGAATTGCCATAACTCAAGCAGAGGATGGCAAGGGTTAACACGGAAAGCGCTACCGTAATCGCAAACAATGTATTACGCCTGCATCCGTTCCATTCGCGCAACAGTACCCCGAGCAGATTACTGAAAAGGACCAACATGATCATGTGAATAGCCCAACTGGTGAACTTGTAAGTGCCCATCCGAACATGCCCCAGATTATAAAAGAAAAACTGACCATACCAGAGCATACCAGTGAGGATGGACATCATATAGTTGAGTAATAACGCACCGGCATGGCCCTCCGAGCGGATGTCAAAAAACTCTCCAAAAGTCTTTTGTCGGATGTGCAACCAAAGGCAAAAAAGCGTCGTGGTTAGAAAAGCGCCACTGTTAGAGAAAATATAAATCACATTGCCCTGCCATACGCCTGCTCCATGCTTAAGCGCAACCTCCGCGATGGGCTGACCCGCATCCAAGGAAAAGCCGTAGACCGCACTCAGCACGCCTGCCAGCAAAGAGAGCAGCAACCCCTTGGCCAACGAGAATTCCCCCTGTCCCTGAAGCTGTTGCTCCTTCATGCGCCCCGCCAATCCGCACAAGGCAATCCCGATTGTCCCAACGACCAGCCCTATCACCACCCACTGAGCACCTGGCTTGTTCAACGTTTCAACCAAGACCCCTCGCACAAACGGAGGGATGAGCGTCCCCAACACACTCGACAAGCCCACAGCGATTGCGTAGGTCAGAGAAAACCCAATATACCTGATCGCAAGGTTAAAGGCCATACCGCCAATACCGTAAGCCATTCCCAGAAAAAAGCTATCCATCATGGCACGTCTCGGGGCTTCAGCAAGAACCACAGCCAAATTTGGAATGGTGAGGATAGCACCGAGGATCGGCAAGAGTAACCAGCAGAAGAGTGCCTGCGTTAGAAAATAACTCTGCCACGACCATTTCATCACCTTCTTCTGCGGGGCATAACAGACAGAGGCCGAGAGGGCTCCTATTGCATGAAGTGCTATGCCCGCAAATGGATTAGCTGTAACCATTATAGATCCGAATCCCTTTCAATATTCAAGTGGTAACGCGTTCAAGCGGTAGGTCATACTCGCTCAGATTCAGTGGATAGTTTCCATACTCACGCACCAGTTTAACAATGTCATCATACGTCTTGCCTGAAATGTTACTGGCCACGGAATGGTCGGACTGAAAAATGTATCCTCCCCCCTTAGCCGCATTGAGTTTGCGCAAGACTTCCTGACGGATCTGCTCCATGTCGTTGGTCTCCCACACTTGCATATCGCTGTTTCCACAAAAGCCCATCCTATGACCCAGCCGCTTGCGCAAGTCAATGACATCCATCGATGCTTTAACCTCCAAGGGATTGTAGGCCTCGATCTTCATCTCGGCGAAGTCCTCGATGACGCGATTCACATTGCCACACCCATGATAAATCACCATCAACCCTTTTGAATGCGCATAGTCCGTGATGGCCTTGACCCAGGGTTTGTAATGCTCCCGCCAGAAGTCCGGATGCATGAACGTTCCGCACTTATAGGCGAAGTCGCCCCAGATGACGAACCCGTCGAGCTTACCGGCAGCCGCATCGATCTGAGCCTTGGCACAGTCGAAGTAGAACTGCCCGACTTTCGCGATCACGGCTGCCATACGCTCAGGCTCCAGTCCGACCCACAGCATGTGGTTTTCTGGACCGATGAACCGCGTCATGAACTCGTTCACCTCAATGATGCTACCGAACACAGGAAAATCCGGCCAAAGCGAATGGACTGTATCGATCCATGCTGGACTGTTCCGTTCAAACCCATCGCCCACACCGGCAATCTGATTATCCCCGGAACAAAAATAGCGACGCCGGTCAGATGGAGCATCAAAGGTCGTCACAGCCTCTTCCAGTTTTTCAAGTGTGTCCGTCTCAAAGCCCATAAACTCGGGCATCGGAAAATCATAAACCTTGCGCATGATTGCGCCGAACCCCGTCTTGACAGTCACTTCCGTCGGGGATTCCTTTAAGGTTTCAAAAGAGCGAATCCAGGGATCCATATTCGGAACGGTACAGATCCAATCCAAATCATAGTAATAATATGGATTGGCATCTGCGGGTAATCCCAGTTCCTCCCGCCATCGGCGGATGAATCCACCCCAGAAAAAATCGCTTACGGGAACACGGTCTGGTTCCTCATGTCGCAATGCCTTGCGCATTCGCTCTAATTTTTTTAGCGTATTCTCAGAACGCACAGCAAACCGTGAAGCCTTGCCCGTCGTTTCAAACATACCCATCGTCACTTCTCCGATTACTTCAAACACCACTGATCGGTTATACCCAGCAACCTTCACTAAAAGTGAGATAAAGAATACTAAAATAGTAGCCTCGTTTCTATACCACTTTCCGTCAAAAATGTATCTTTTTCCGCCAACCCTGAATTAGCAGTCCAAACCATGTGTACGTCTGAAGAAAGCCGGCGACTCTCCGGTGACCTGTGTAAACACGCGCGTGAGGTATTGCCGATTCGGAAAACCCGTCCGTTCAGCAATCTGTTCAACAGAGGATTGACTGTGCAACAAAAGATGGGAAACAGCCCGAACGCGGACGTGCGCCAGATAACGTTTTGGCGCGATACCTTGATGCTGAATGAAGAGTCGATCCAAGGTTCGCTCACTGCATCGTGCTGCTCGCGCAATCTCAGCATGTGTCAACGATTTCATATAGTAATCTTCCATGAACTGGATGGCCGCCAGCAACTCGGCAGGCTGTTTTTCTGTCCACTGTATTGATGGCTTGCTAAGCGTGATGTGCAACAAGGCAAGACTAAAGTGATGAATCTCCAAATGATGCTTCTCTCTATTGCGCAGCAAGCGCGTAAGCGAACGAATGAGCCCCAATTCAAGCGTTGAAGGGGCCAGTTGAACAGGAATCGGCTGTTCGTTACTCAGCCGCAAAGTAGTCGAAAAAGCGATCCAGAATTTGGGTCTCGCCTCGGTGCCGACGGTATGAAAGAGCTGGTGATCGGGAATAATAACTATCTTGTCGGGACCCAGCGCGATGGTCTTCTTGTTCTTAGGGAAAACAACATGATGTCCTCCCTCCAAATCATAATAGTAACGCCAGAAGGGACTAAAGACGCGCGGATAATTCCAATGCGGACGCGCCATCAAAAATCCCGTCTCATGCAACGTAAAATAGTTGTCTGGTTCTACCCCGACAGGCTTATACGTCGCAACACCTGTTGTATGCCCAGAAAACGGGCTCGTATACGAAGCCAATTTCTTGTAATAGGTCTCTGAGTACTTCATGTATTTGTCCGCCGTTGCTTTTTCGTTATTGAGATGACGAGGCACAACGATGGCTGTTATTGTAGTCGGAGCCGCATGAAGAGTAAACCAGAATAACACTGCTGGTATAATTCATTCCTCTTCCATGTTACCGGCGCTACGACCGAATGGCGTAGTAACAGACGCACATGTCGAACACAAAGTTGGTCTTACGGATGGAGGTGAAGCCGGTTGCTGTAAGCATATCTTCCAGTTCGTGTGAGGAAGGCATGGACTGCATTGATCGCATCAAGTAGCTATAGGCGCCTGGATGCCCGGTCATCCAGCCTACAAGCGGTGCCACGCTCCTCTGATAGATCTTGAACAACTCTTGTTTCAATCGCGAACCTGGTTTCGTAGCTTCAAGGATGATTAGACATCTACCCGGTTTGAGTACGCGAGCCATCTCCGATAACGCCTTGGGAATATCAACAAAATTTCGCAAACCGAAGCCCACGGTCACCGCATCAAAGCGGCAAGCATCAAAAGGCAAGGCCATGACATCCCCTTGCAAAAAGACTGCATTTGAAACTTTTTTGCGTGCTAAACACAACATTTCTTCCGAAAAATCGACCCCCATGACTTCACTGGTCGGACTCGCGTCCAGCACAGCAACAACAAAATCACCGGTACCGCATGCCACATCCAAAACATGTTGAGGAGGATTGGCATGAAAGGAGGCAACCGCTTGCTGACGCCAGCGCGCGGCGAGTCCGAAGGAGAGCAGCGCATTGCCCCGGTCATAGACAGGCGCAATCGCATTAAAGATACGGCGCAGTTGCGTCGCCTTCTCCTCGCTGGAAGCTGGGTCAGGTTTTATCGAATCAAGTTTCATGTTCCATTACCAAAGACGAGCAAGCTGACAATCATCAGAGAGCAGAAGAGGAAATGATGGCCGGCTGCACGCTCTTCCAACGTCTCGACCTTTTTACGTTGCAACGCATCACGGGAGAGCGCAAGTCCCAAGGGCAGCGCCAAGAAAGGAGGCAAGAAAGCATAGACAGGCGAGTAAAAGATCATCAGAAAGCCCATCAAAGCAAATGGTGTCATGCTTAAGAACACATAGAGTCCAAAGGCAAAGCGTTCGCCCGTCAAGAGCGAGAAGGTCTTAATCTTTGCGGCACGGTCAGAAGCGATATCCCGCAGGTCATTGCCATGAAGAATAGCGGCCACCAGACAGCCGACAGGAAGGGAAAGCAAGAAGACCTTGAGCGAGACATCCTGGGTCAACGCATAATAGGCTGCCAATACTTGCAACGGACCTGTCAGCAAAAAGACGCCGGGCACGCCGAGTCCTGCATATTTGAAGAACCGAGTCGTATAGCACGCAGCACCTATAACACCCACAAACGCAAAAAAGAGGAGCTTCCATGTAGAGAGCCAGAGGATTACTGTTGCCAAAACGACGCCGACAGCCAAAAAAATATAACCCGCTCGGCGAACAACCGGCAAGGATATGGGACAAGGCGGCTTATCCTTGTCCACGCCGGAAATGCCATCCTGATAGGTGTTCAACAAATTGGTCGCTAGTTGTAGAGACCAGCCGCAGACCAGCATCCATCCAACAAGCAACCACGAAAACCGCCCAGCCTGATGAGCCAGTACCGCCCCTAAAGCAACAGGTATGGTTGTCGCTGTCAGCGACCAGACCCGCATTGTTATCAACCATGTTTTCATACGTGTGCACAGCATACACGAATCTTCATTTCCAAGGCAAGAGCGGAACGAGAAAAAACAATCCAGGAAGGGTTCTCGCCAGCATCACGAGATGTCATTGCTATGCTGATCCATTTTTTTCTCACACATTATAATGTGTGAGAAATGCTTCATTATTTGTTTTGCAATACATTAAGAGGGGTAATATACTTGCGCCAACATGCAGAGCCATAAGGAACGACCATGAACAGTAAAATAGGCGCGAAGATTTTTCTGATATTATTTATGATTCCCTTCTTAGGAGTCGGGATCTGGATGGGGAGCATGACCTTCCTAGAAATGCAGAAAGTTGAAAAGGCGCGTTCATGGAACGAGATGCCAGCCGAAATAACCTCGTGCATCTTGCAGAGTCACCGTGGAAGCAAAGGCGGCTATACCTACCAAGTAACTGCGGACTACACATATACCGTGAACTCCAAAAAGTACACCTCCAGCAAGGTTTCCTTCTATTCCGGCTCAGACAACGTCGGTAGTTTTCACCAGAACACGTTTCACAAACTGGAAACCGCTCGTCTTAGCAAAAAGACCTTCCCGTGTTGGGTGAATCCTGAGAATCCGGAGGAGGTTGTGCTCATTCGAGATCTGCGTCCGGAGATGATGACGTTTCAACTGCTCTTTGTCTTCCTGTTTGGCGGGGCAGCCATTGCTGTTTTATGTTCAATCCTCTTCTCTTATGACTCGAAACGTTTGTCCAATGGCAATATTTGTATGCGTAAAGCAGGGCTTCACCTGCCCTTGCTGATCAGTGCCATGCTCACGGATACGGGAACGGGGTGGATGATATGGAAGCTGATGGCACTCATTGGGCTCTTGGCAATACCCTGGCATCTCTGGTTATGCATCATCCCAGGGCTCATTCTAACTTCGATTGCAGTCTATATGTGGTTACGCTTTTCCAAATTTGGCGTGAGCGAACTCATGCTCTCCTCCTCCACCCTCAGGCTCGGTGACCGCATGAACGCAACCGTTATGATTCCCAAAATGGTCGAGGGCGATTTCAAGGGCGTGCTCACCTGTACGCATCAATACACGACTGGCTCTGGGAAGCAACGGTCAACGCATCATGATGTCCTGTGGAGTTCAGAGCTTATGAGTGGCGGAACACCGACGGGGTCAGAAATGACGCACGTGTCCTTCCATTTTGAACTTCCCATCGCATCCATGGGCGTACAACCCACCCATGATACGGGAAGCACAAAATACTACTGGAGACTGGTAGTCTCCTCTGATATGCCAGGCGTGGATTATAAAGCTGAATTCGATATCGTTGTAGAGTAAAGACTATGCACATTATTTGGTTACGACCCGGGACTGCCAATGGGTTCCAATGTGAAAACTGCCTGAGAGACCAACAGTTGCTGGATGTCTTTTCAAAGGCTGGTCACCGTGTGCGCTCGTTACCTGTCTATCTTCCGCTTGCAGAGCAGAAGATAGCTCCGGTCTATTACGGCGCTGTCCGCATGTGGCTGGGCGCTGCCTGGCCTCTCCTGCAAAAGCTCCCGGACGGCATCAACACCCTGCTGGATCATCACGGACTTCTCTCGCACATCGCACGCTGGGCACAGACCAGGGATCCCTCAAAGGGCGCGGCCATGACGCTTGCAACGCTCAGCGGACACTATGATCCGCGTTTGGATACTGAACTTTTTGACGCGATTGATCGAATCGGAGAGAAACCGGATGCCATTTTGATTTCAACACCCCTACTTGCCCATCAAGGTCGAGTGATGCACGACTACTTCAATGTACCGTGGTATAGCCTCATTGGAGGAGAAGATCATTGGGTAGAACAACTCGGCGAAGGAATAAAAGAACGCGTATGGGAGCTGATGCGCACGGAAAGCGAGTCCTGCACAGCATTCATAACGGGTGGTCAAGCCTCCGATCAACGGATCGTTAACAAACTTTACCTGAATACGCGCAGGTGCACAGAGGCATTCCCTGGAATAAACGAAGAAATAACTTTTTAGCATCCGAATGGCGCGAACCACACGAATGAATACAAACATCGAACATTCAACATCGAACATCGAATAAGGCAATAACGCAATAAGGCAATGATTTTGAAGTTACAGGCTAGCTATTCGTCCTTCTTAAACGGCAGGAGGATAAAGAAGGTTGTGCCTTTGCCGACCTCTGATTCGAGCCAGACACACCCATTATGCTCTTTGATAATGGTTCCCACAATACTGAGACCTAGGCCAGTGCCCATACCACGTGGCTTTGTCGTAAAGAACGAATCGAATACATGAGCTTGCTTGTCCTTCGGAATGCCCTTCCCCGTATCCTTTACCGCACAACACCAAGACATCTCATCATCTTGCGTAACCGGCGTAACCTCAATGGACAATGTACGCGTTTCGCTTTCGTCCATGGCATCACAGGCATTAGCAAAAAGATTCAAGAAAACCTGTTCAATCTGATTACGGTCGCCCATGACCCAATGACGGTTCTTAGAAATCTTGCGCAACACATTGATATTTGCATTACGGAACCGATGCCCCATAATAAAAATCGCATCATGAATAGGATCAAAAAGATCAACGGGCTGATGCTGTTCCTTAATACCACGAGCGAAATCACGCAGACGCGTAGTGATCGCGCCCATTGAACCTGCAGACTCCGTGATAATATCCGAATACTGATTCGTCTGATCACGGAACTCATGCAAGGTCGTATTATCATTCTCCGCACTCTTTTTCATGATCTCCGCCACCATGACGATTGCAGTTAAAGGATTATTAAGATCATGAACAACCCCTGCAGCCAGTTCGCCGATCGCCGCCAGGCGTCCCGCATGAATCAAATGATCTTGCATCTCTTTGAACTTTCGCAAATCGCGTGAAACGGTAAAGGTGCGAACGAAAATATTCTGCTCATCACGAATAGCAAGCGTACGTAATTCAACAGGAATACGCGTCCCATCTTTGGCTACAAACTGGCTTTCAATCCGTTTCTCGACAGACTGTTGCTTAACTTCCTTAAACCCCTCTTCGACCGCATCAAGAATTTCCTGCGGATAGAGCTGACGAATGTTCATGGTCATCAATTCGTCACGCGAATACCCCAGCAAGAGCGAAGCCATTTTATTAACAAAGATAATCTGTCCGTCCGGATTGACAGAATGAATCATGTCTGGAAAATCTTCAACCAGAAATTTGAAAGCTTCCACCGAACCTAGATCTACAGTACTCATAAGAAACCTCGTTCTTTCCTGTTTTTTACTTCCAATACTCAAAAACGTTATACGTTAATACCAAATTATGGAATATATAGTAGCACATTCTTTTGAGTTTGTCACGCCCCCAAGAAAACAGCCTCCAAGAAAACGGGCCAGCAATTCTAATTATGAGCAAGACCGCCTAAAGGCGGAACTCCAAACGAGAGAAAGCCTTCACAAAACCGTTCGAAGTCCCGCCTTTAGGCGGTCTTGTCTTCAACTTCAATGAAATGCTGGGTGTATGCCGGATTGACTAATACCACTGCCGAAAAGTATTTAGACCATATGAAGGGCACCATACACACGGG
>JBAXOG010000045.1:0-32219 GCA_037133395.1 bacterium
CTTTTAATACACTAAGCGATGAGCAAATCACGGGGGTTCCGCACGCCATTGACTCTAAAACCGGGAATCCAAAACTTTCAGCTAAACTCGGAAAGACTAAGGCATGGGCAGCCGTATACAAAGCAGGCAGATCGTCTTCTGGCACTTCTCCAACCCATAATACGCGATCCTCTAAATGCAAATCCTCAACTTCATGCTTCAAATCACTCTTCTCGGGGTCAAACCCTGCCAAGGCCAACGGCATCGACGAGGTCATATCCATCAGCGCCATCGCATGCAATACAGTTGAAATATTTTTATGCGGCATGTCCGATCCAACATAAAGAAAAAACCGTTCAGGCAAACCGTATTTAATCCTAATATCAGAAACCACATCTTCTAACTGCGGTGTAAAGTTAGAGGAAATGCCATGATAAATCACTGTACTTCGATTCATGATGCGCTCACCAAACTGCTCTTCGCACACCTTGAGCGCAGTATTAGAAACACCAATGATCTTTCGACTGTGCTTCACTACTCGACGACCAATGATATATTTCCAGAGGATACGCATCCAATATGAGCTGTAATGCGGATGTGACAATGGAATGACATCGTGAATGGTTAGAACCATCTTACCCGGGACAGAGACGGGCGTTAAAATATACGGGGCATGATAAATATCAGCCTTTACTTTAATGGCAATCTTGAAGGCCTGATAATGACTTTTAAACGTTCCAAACGGTGCTGATGTCACATGAGTGGTCACACGCGGATGCTTGAGACAGTCCAGTGGCTCTGCATCTGGCGAAAGAATCACGTGTAACAGCTCATTCTCGGCCAATTCGGGAATCATGGCGATCAGGAGCGACCGGACATACCGGTTAATCCCGAGATGTGCACGCGTTGCCGCACGTGCATCAATCAAAATCGTATGTGTTCTGTTCATGAATGAATTGTTCATCCGCTTTGTAAAAAACCAGTGGCCTCTCAAAATACGTGCGTGACGAACAACAAATTAAACGTTATTATTATACATTCTTTAACGACTTATAGACGTTTGCCTAGTAAGTCATAAAAGAATGAAGTAAATATAATATCATAAATGCGTCAACATTCCAAGCCTCCGATGGAAAAGAAGCAACAAAATCGTGTTATCCTGCTCACGGGCAAGGGAAAAGGTAAGACCTCTTCCGCGCTCGGTATGGTTCTTCGTGCGGTCGGGCATGGTATGCGCGTCAGTGTCATTCAATTTATAAAGTGTTCTAACACGGGCGAATCACGTATCCTTAAAACTCTGCCTGGTGTTGAGCATCTGATGTGTGGAAACGGGTTTGTATCCCCATCCGATACCGTTGAAAAGCGTGCCCATCATTGCCGTTCGGCGGCGGATGGACTGGGACTCGCACGTGTGCGGCTCGTGAATCCTGAGATACATATGGTGATTTTGGACGAAATCTGTTCAACGATCAATCTTAACCTGCTGAGCGAGAAGGAGATCCTTGAATTAATCTCCTCTGCCTCTGATGGAAAAATCATCATTCTAACAGGCCGAAATGCGCCTCAATCATTGATTGACATAGCCGACACCGTCAGCTCGATTGAAGATATTAAGCATGGCCTGCGGCAAGGCATTGCCGCACAACCGGGCGTTGAATTTTAGCACCCCAGATTGCGCAGATCTTTCACGCGACGCGACTTTCCTTCAAAGCGTTCAAGCGTATGCGGTTGCACGAGATTGATATTCATGTGTAGTCCTGTGATTGAAGCAATGGCTGTATCAATGGATTTCTTGACCACAAGCATCTCGCTCATACTATCCGAGAACATGCCAGGCTGCATCTCAATATGAACGGTCACATCATCCAGCGCATGAGGACGAGACACTTCAATCATATAATGAGGAGCCACCTTTTCAATGCGCATCAGCGCTGCTTCAATCTGCGAGGGGAAGACATTTACGCCTCGAATAATCAGCATATCATCTGTTCGGCCCGTGATGCGGCTCATGCGACGCGTTGTACGGCCACATGGACAATCCCCGTCGTTATAAATGTACCCGATATCTCGTGTGCGATAACGCAACACAGGGAAAGCTTCCCGGCATAGGGGCGTCACGACAAACTCGCCCTTTTCACCATCCGGAAGCGTCTCAAGCGTTTCTGGGTCCACCACCTCAACAATATACTGGTCTTCCTGCAGATGCATTCCATTGCGGTAGGCGCATTCACCTGAAAGCCCAGGCCCCCCGCATTCTGCCATGCCGTAGTTGTTCCAGCACCGAATGCCGAGCCCGCTCTCGATGCGATCACGCATCGCTTCCGTCCAAGGCTCACCGCCAAAATGAGCATGTTCGATTGCAATGGCGGAGCGGTCACAGCCCCCTAATAGGATGTCATCCATCAGTTTTAACGCATACGAAGGCGTGCAGATCAGAATTTCCGGACGCATGTCCTGCATGGTCATCAACTGACGTTCGGAATTACCACTTGCAACCGGAATGATCGCAGCCCCTACGCGCTCGATTCCATAATGCAACCCGAAGCCACCTGTAAAAAGGCCAAAGCCAAAGGATATTTGAACAGTATGGTCCGAGCGCAGTCCGCCAGAAACAAGGAAACGAGCACAAAGATCTGCCCAACGGGTCACATCGCCCTTTGTATAAGCCGTCCAGGTCGGTTTGCCCGTTGTACCGCTCGTACCCTGGTAACGCGCGACTTCGCTACGAGGAACAGCCAGAAAGCCCATCGGATAATGATCGCGCAGATCCGATTTCAACGTGAACGGCAACCGCCGTACATCCTCAAGACTCTTCATGTTTTCAAGAGTAATCCCCATCTCTGCATATTTTTTCTGATAAAAAGGTACCCTCATGCAACGCGCCACGGTCTCCCTCAAGCGCTCAACCTGCAAAACTTCCAACTGCTTTCGCGGCATGCATTCGAATTCCGACTGCCATATACGGTTTTCAATAATCGGTTTTGTATTCATACTACCTTGTTGTCTTTCGAAAAGAGCGAAACAGCATTGAGTACATTGCGACCCGCAGCCGTCAGCGCGTAAATCGCACGATCCGGGTCATCAAAACGGAAGACAAGAACGGCTTCCTGCCCATGATGAAAGGTAAAGGCATACATGTATTCAATATTTACACCAGCCTTTCCTACCAGATCTAAAAGCTCCGCCATGCCCCCCGGACGATCCGCGACCGCTACCGCGACGACTTCTCGGACATTCACCACGTAACCCGCCTTTTCGAGAACAGCTTTCGCTCGTTCCCACTCTTCGACGATCAAGCGAACAATACCGAACTGTTGCGTATCAGCCAAAGACAGCGTCACAATGTTAATTTTTGCATCCGCCAATATACGGCAAATCGCACTCAGATGCCCGGGTTTGTTTTCAAGAAACAGCGATATTTGTTGAATTTTCATTTTATATTCCCTTCTTCGCTAATCGATAGGCTTGAAATGCTGCTGTTGTGGCGTGGCGCAAATGCTCACGATAGTACCCATACGTCAAAGCATCCCCCTGCCCCTCCTGCGCATCCATAACGTCACACTGGAACAATGTGTGCGTCCCCAAGTCGAGGGACTGTTTCACCCGACACGTATACCATGCGGCCACATCACTCAGAACAGGTAGTCCAGATTGCAGGACATGCGATACCAAAGGCCACTTCTGAACCGTTCGTGTGGATTGAAAACCAAAGAGAGCAATCGTCAACGGGTCAATATCCTTACGCAATACCGAGACGCTGAATGTTCCGGTGTTCTGAATACAGGTGTGCGTAAACGTATGCTTTTGGCTGCACAAGATTACCCCCGGGGGTACAGCCGTTGATTGGACAAAGGCATCCACGATACACCCGGACAGACCGTCCGCATACTGCGCACCGACCACATACAGACCGCAAGAAATTGAAAAGAGAGCAGCTTCATTCATAGGATTCACTCTACTTCGCCACACATGTTGCCGCACCCACCATTTGCGCGTCTTCGCCCAACATAGAGGGGTTAACGGTTACCGTAAGTCCCTGCTTTAGCGTTGGAGCAAAGAGATCAAAACTGCCGGCAATACTCCCCCCGACAACAAGCGTCTCAACACCAAATTTTTTCAGATGAGGCGTCAAGAAGCCAGCAAGACGTGTTCCAAAATCAGCAAAGAGCTTTACAGCCCTTGCATCGCCTGCCTTCGCAGCATCTGCGATTTCTTTCACACCCTTTACATTTGCGCCCGATACATCCTTCCAGGCAGCAATAAGGCCTCGCGTTGAGAATGCATCATCGGCAATACCTTTCTTATAGGGTGAATCCCAAAGTTCACCGCCAACCGGAACTGTGTCGCCTGTTGTTACAGGCTTGCCATCCAAAATAAATGACGCTCCGAAACCTGTGCCCAGTGTGATAGCCAATGCCCGCTTAGCCCCCTTTGCAGCACCAGCCGCATACTCGCCAACCGCAAAACACGCCGCATCATTCAGGAAACCAATATCTCCAGAAAAGGCAAGACGTCTCTTCAGTTCGTTGCGAACATTCACTTTAAAAAAGTTCGCAAATTTCCCCTGCCCAGCTGTAATCAGACAGATCCCGTTTACCCAGTCAAACGGGCTGGGAAACGCCAGTCCGATCCCTGAAATGGAATCCAACGCCCCCCCTGCTGCGGTACGGATACCGTCAACAAATACGGCCATCACGTCATCGACCGCATCATTCGTATCCACATGCCGGCGCACCATGCTTTCGCGCATCAATTCAAACGTCTCACCACTCACACACGCACAAGTGATGTGAGAGCCACCTACATCAACACCGATCAATTGTTTTGTCATAATCTCTCCATCGTTATGCGTCCGGCCACAGTTTAGCAGCCTCTTCGCGCAATTTATACTTTTGAATCTTTCCGCTGGCCGTCATGGGATATGAATCCACAAAGGAAACATACTTCGGGATCTTGAACCACGCAATCTTGTTGCGGCAGAAGTCCTCAACATCCGTTTCCGTGATCGTCGAGTCCGCCGAACGAATAATAAAGGCTCCGGGCTGTTCACCATACTTCTTGCTCGCGACACCCACAATCTGAATATCCTTCACGCCAGACATGTGGCCAATGAAGTCTTCAACTTCCTTCGGTGAAATATTCTCGCCACCGCGAATGATGAGGTCTTTTAAACGGCCCGTGATGTAATAATACCCTGTGGCATCCATTCGGCCAATATCCCCCGAATGCAGCCATCCATTCTTATCAATGCACTTGGCCGTCTGCTCGGGCATCTTGTAGTAACCCTTCATATTGGCAAACCCACGGCAACAAATCTCGCCCGACTCGTTGATCTCGCATATGTCGCCTGTTTCAGGATTGATAATCGCGACTTCAACGCCGGGCAGGGCTTGGCCAAGTGATGTGCATTTACGCTCAATACTGTCTTCAAAATAACGCGTCATCGCCATCACAGGGCCGGATTCCGTCAGTCCATAAGCAATCGTCACTTCCGTCATAAACATTTTTTCAACGCATTGCTTCATGCGCTTCTCCGGACACGTCGAACCCGCCATAATGCCTGTCCGCAGCGAAGAAAAGTCAAACTTTGAGAAGAGCGGATGATCAAGTATCGTAATATACATGGTCGGCACGCCATTGAGCGCCGTGCACTTCTCCTGTTCCACCGACATCATCACGTGAATGGGATCAAATTTTTCAACCATCACCATGGTACATCCATGGTTGACGCATGACATCACACACAGGACGCAACCAAAGCAATGGAAGAGCGGAACCGGTACGCAGACGCGGTCACGCACTGAGAGATTTTGACAGGCGCCAATCCAAAATCCGTCGTTCGCAATCGCCGAGTGTGTCAGTTGCACGCCTTTCGGGAAACCCGTTGTTCCTGAAGTATACTGCATGTTGACGACATCATAACAGTTTAACTCCGCCTGACGCGCATAATAGGTTGCCATCGATGTCTGGCCTGCAAGCGACTGAACCTCGTTGATGGAATACATGCCGCGATGCTTTTCAGGGCCTAGGAACATCACACGTTTGAGCAAAGGAAATTTAGCAGATGCCAGGCGTCCACGGGGCTGTTCACGCAATTCGGGAATGAGCTCATAGATAATCTCGACATAATCGGTATCGCGTGTGCCATTCATCAGAATCAAATTTTCAGTATCTGACTGCTTGAGAGCAAACTCTATTTCCGCAATTTTGTAATTTGTATTGATGGGTAAAAGTATTGCACCAATTTTCGCGGTGGCGAACATGAGCGGCACCCACAGAGGCACATTGGTCGCCCACAAGGCCACCTTTTCACCCTTCTGCACACCCATCGCCATCAACCCACAGGCAAGGTTATCAACCAGTTTCCCGAATTCATACCAGGTCAGACGAAAGTCACGGTCGGCATAGACCAATGCATCCTGCACCCCGCACCGAGCAATCGTCTGATCCAATAATTGCCCTAACGTATAAGCACGCGTGACTGGCAAATTATTCCACGGCATCCCGTGCGAAACAGATTGCGCATACGGTGGCGTACTTGGAGAAGTCAAAAAAGGGTCACTCAGTTTAAAAAGTGGTGCCATAATTATCCAGCTCCTCACATCGGCATAAATACGGTTGCAAGCAACGTTGAAGCCGTATTGTTATAGGATCGCACCGCATGCGGGACAAGTGAATTATAGTAAACCGAATCGCCTGTCTTCAACACATGCTCTTCAGTACCATAAAGGAGTAACGCCTCACCTGTCAGGACAAAAAGGAACTCCTCGCCTTCATGCGAGGAGAGCGGTGCAGCCGAGCCACCCACGACATCGATAAAGAAGGGTTCCATGTGTCGATCAGGCTTGCCCCGTCCAAGCGGCGCATAGCGAAGACCTTCTGCCACGTCCGCCTTATGACTTGCCTTTTGGCAGACACGGTCAGCCGCCCTCACTATGACTGGGTCCGGTTTAAATTGATCGTCCATGAATGTCCCAAGCCGTTGTCCCAATCCTCTCGACAACTTAACAAGGATACCCAACGCAGGATAGGCCTCCCCCGCTTCAATCGCCTCAATCACAGGGGCACTCACGCCTGATGCCTCGGCGAGTGCCTCAACGCTCATTTGCAATCGTTCGCGGTAAGTACGAATCCGTTCACCAACTTTCATGTCTAATGCTGCCATAGCATGACTCCTTTTGTTGCTAAACTTGTTATGCTTTGCTCGGTAGATTATCAGCCTTATCTGACGACAAAATATTCAGCGCATGTAAATATGCACGAATGCTGGCCTCAATAACATCCGTTGAAGAACCATGGCCACGTGCCAATCTGCTGCCCTCACGCACGCTCACATCCACCTCGCCCAACGCATTGGCACCGCCCGTGGTCGCATTCAACTGGAAGGTTTCCAGCTCCGCCTTTGTCCCCACCAGCTTATTGATCGCTGCAAAGGAAGCATTGATCGGTCCATCCCCGGCCGCGACTTGTTCGACTTCTTTCCCGTCAATAATCAAGCGTACCGTACTCATGGGCGTGATCGCATTGCTGGCCAGCACGTTAAAGTATTTGAGTTTGATCCGTTCAACATACGGGCTCAACACATCACGGGCCATGGCTTCAATATCGGTGTCCGTAACCGTTTTCTTGCGGTCTGCCAATGCCTTAAAGAGAACAAACAAATCCGTGATCTTCTCCGGGGTGAACTGGAAGCCCAACTCGGCCAAGCGTGATTCAAAGGCATGTTTGCCAGAATGCTTTCCGAGAATCATCTTGTTCTTCGGCAAGCCGACCGACTCCGGCGTCATGATTTCGTAGGTCAGCGGATTTGCCAACATACCATGCTGGTGGATGCCAGACTCATGCGCAAACGCATTCTCGCCAACAATTGACTTGTTCGCCTGCACCCTGCTGCCGGTCACTTGCACGATGCAACGGCTGGCTGCATAAATCTTGGTCGTGTCAATGTTTGTCTCCACGCCATACGCTTCACGGCGCGTGGCTAATACCATGGCAATTTCTTCCAAAGCCGCATTACCCGCTCGCTCGCCAATGCCATTCAGCGTGCACTCCACCTGATCCGCTCCTGCCGCGACAGCCGCCAAGGAGTTGGCAACAGCTAAGCCCAGATCATTGTGGCAGTGAACGGACAAACGTGCGCTTCCAATATCCACGTTTTTCCGAATGTCCGCAATCAGTTGCGCATATTCGTGCGGAACTGCATACCCGACTGTATCCGGGATGTTAATGGTCGATGCACCAGCCTTGATGACACCCTCAACCATCTTATAAATAAAGGGGCGCTCACTGCGCGAGGCGTCTTCCAATGAAAACTCGATGTCTCCGCAGAGATTACGCGCATACTTCACCATTTCAATCGCCTGCTCATAGACTTTGTCTGGCGACATCTTGAGCTTATATTCCATGTGAATCGGCGAAGTTGCAATAAAGGTATGAATGCGCGGATGCTTGGCGTAACGTACAGCCTCATAAGCTGCATCAATGTCTTTGACCAAGGCTCGACACAAACTGGCGACCGATGCGTTCTTAACATATCGTGCAATTTCGCTGATCGATTCCGAGTCGCCCTTTGACGCAATGGCAAAACCCGCTTCGATCACATCGACGCGCAAGCTTTCAAGCTGCTCAGCAACCAGTAGTTTGTCACGCAGGTTCATGGTGCAACCCGGTGACTGCTCGCCATCGCGTAGCGTGGTATCAAATACGTATATCCGCCTCTTTGTACTACTCATTGCTTTTCTCCTTAAAATTAAAACTCCCGCAGGGTTCTGAATTGAGCCTTTCCGCGGGAGTTTAATTTTTGAACATTTGTGACATCCAACAATTACACAACATCACTCCCCTGGCCGCTTAACAGCCAAAGGTTCGTAAGTCGAAAGTTGCCTATCTGAAATGTTCGATTCATTAGTTATAACTATGCCATAAAATAAGGGCAAAATGCAACTGCTTTTTTCAAAAAAATGAATTCCATCCCTTCCCGTTGGTGTGCTAAAATAAACGCCAACAATGACAGACCGAGTAACTTTTTTAAGGAATGAAATCCGTCGTCATGACCGCCTCTATTATGTGGAGGCGCGTCCTGAGATCGGTGATGTGGATTATGATGCGCTTTACCGTGAACTGGAGGCCTTGGAACGTGCGCATCCGGAATGGGTGACTCCGGACTCTCCGTCGCAGCGTGTGGGCGGTGCACCTCTATCAGCCTTCAAGCAAGTCCGCCATTCGCCGCCCATGATGAGTCTCGACAAGACACATTCGCGTGATGACCTGATTGAATTTGATACCTTCATCCGGAAGCAACTCCCGAATCAAGTCTGGGATTATGTCGTGGAACCTAAAGTCGATGGCGTGGCCTTTTCCCTGCTTTACGAAAAAGGCATCCTCACACGTGCGGCCACACGCGGTAATGGCGATGTCGGAGATGACATCACAGCGAACGTCAAGACGATCCGCTCCATTCCTCTTTCGATTCCAAACGCGCCAGAACTTCTTGAAGTCCGGGGCGAAGTCTACATGACGCGCGCAGGCTTTGCGGAACTCAACCGACGCGAAGAAGAGGCCGGACGCGAACCTTTCATGAATCCTCGTAACGCGGCGGCTGGCTCTCTCAAGCAGCTTGATCCGCGAGAAGTCGCCACACGTCCGTTGGAAGCCATCCTCTATGCATCCGGAAGTATGAAGGGCATTGAGTTTACCTCGCATGGAGCCATGCTCAAGCAATTCGCAGACTGGGGATTCAAGACACCGCCCTGGCAGCGCCTTTGCGTAGACATGCAGGCTGTCTTTAACGCCATTGACGAACTTCAGACCCAGCGGCATAACTTCCCCTTTGAAATCGATGGAGCCGTCATCAAGGTCAACAACCGTTCACTGTATGCCGGTCTTGGGTCAACCGCCAAGTCTCCTCGCTGGGCGCGCGCCTTCAAATACGAACCCGAACGCGCAAGGACACGGATCCTGCAGGTCACGGTGCAAGTCGGGCGTACAGGCGTACTGACACCCGTTGCTGAACTGGACCCCGTATTGCTCGCGGGCTCTGAGATTGCACGCGCAACATTACACAATGCAGATGAAATTGCGCGCAAGGATATTCGTATTGGCGATCAGGTCTGGGTGGTTAAGGCCGGCGATGTTATCCCAGCCATTGAAAGCGTTATCACAGAGAAACGTGCAGGTACAGAAATCGTCTTTGTCATGCCATCTATCTGCCCGGTCTGCCAAAGTGCAGTCATGCGCATAGGTGATGAAGTGGCACACCGGTGCATCAATCCTGCCTGTCCGGCACAACGTGTCGGACGACTCGAACACTTTGCGTCCCGGGATGCCCTCGATATCCGCGCCATTGGCGGAAAGGTAGCCGAGAGTCTGGTCGCTCAAGGCTGGGTGACTGATCCGCTCGATTTATTCTCTCTCACATTTCCGCAACTTGAGACCTTCATGCTGGGCGATGAGACAACAGGCATGCGTAAGTTCGGCAAGAATGCGCAAACTGCATTAGATGCTCTGGAAACCGCACGCGGTCTCGCCCTTGACCGCTGGCTCTTTGCGACAGGCATCCCAAATGTCGGCGTAACCGTTGCCGAGCAGATTGCATCCGCGCATACCTGTTATTCGGAATTGACGGACTCCCCGATCCTGAAGGCTGTTGTGCGCATGAACGATCTTTACAACGAAGCTGCCATTGTCAATCCGCGTTCAACCTTGCAACGTCCCAAAGACGATGCCGAGCGCGAAGCGCGTCAGACGCAATTCAACTATATGTGCGGCGAGATTGGCGTATTAGGGGATCAACTTTGCGAAGCAGACCTTGCAACACGCAAGGCTGGCACGACGTTGCCACCGGACTTTATTTGCGTCATCAAAGTTGAAGCCGCCAAAGCCGTGCTCGCCTTCTTCGCCTCTGACTACGGGAAAAAATGGATGGCACGGCTTGCAGAGCTCGGAATCGATGCCAAGGCGCCCGCGAAGCATAGCCCCTCCACTGATGCGCCTCTGTCTGGCATCACCTTTGTCCTCACCGGTTCGCTTTCGAAGCCACGAGGGGAAATAGCAGAACAGATAAAAGCAGCCGGAGGCATCATGCAAGACACCGTTTCTAAGAATACACGCTACCTCGTTGCTGGTGCAGATGCTGGACAGTCGAAGACAACTAAAGCGCAAACCCTTGGCACGGAAGTCATCAACGAAGAACGACTGCTGGAATTGTTGCGCGTTGTCCCGACCTCTGTCCCCTTGCCTGAGAAGCGAGCACCAGAGGTTCAGCCCTTAATAGATCCCGGGAAAACACCTGTGGCACCCCGAAGAGCGGCAGTCAAGAAAACAACGAGTCTTTATGACCAGGAAGAGCTCTTTTAGAGTAAACTATTTTTAGACTTGCGAAGGAAGATAAACATATTGTAAAGTAACACTAAATTCATAACATGAAAGGGTCGTATGGCAGGAACAACGTATGAGATGATGGGGTCGATAAAAGTAATTTCAGAGCCAGTCGCTTTTCCAAGTGGCTTCACCAAGCGCGAGTTCGTTATCACCATGGAGGATGACTATCCGCAGGACATCAAGTTCGCCTGTGTCAAAGAGAAGTGTGGCTTGCTTGATAACGTCGTGGTCGGCGAGCGTGTCAAGGTAAGCTTCCGTATTCGAGGGAATCTCTACAAGGAACGTTATTTTGTTGACCTACAGGCCTTCCGCATTGACAAAACGGATGCCGACGGATCATCGGTTTCGTATGACGAGGCAGCACCTGTGCCTTCCGATGAACCGATGCCATTTTAAAAAATGGATACGCCTTCCAAAACACTTTCCGAGATCATTGAATTGGGGGACGGTTTTCTGGCGCGCAAAGGTATTGAAGATTCGCGCATTGTTTGTGAACTGCTCGCCGCACGCCTCTATAAATGCGGACGCGGCGAACTTCATCGTTTTCTCGCGAAGGTGCCGGAGGAACGCCTCGTGGAAGCCATGAGGCGCGGCATGAGCCGCGTTGCCCAAGGCGAACCCATCCAATACATCCTCGGCCAATGGGATTTCCGCAAGCTCACGCTCAAGGTTGATTCGCGCGCACTCATTCCGCGTCCTGAAACAGAATTACTCGTTGATTTGGTTCTCAAATCAGACACCGTCAAGAAGATAGGCAAACCGATTATTGTCGATGTCGGGACCGGCACAGGCTGCATTATATTAAGCCTTGCAAGGGAACTCAAGGATGGTGTTTTTGTCGGGATTGACATCAGCCCTGCAGCCTTAAGTCTTGCGCAAGAGAATGCCACCCTGTGCGGCCTCACCGAACGTGTGCTTTTTGCTGAAAGCGACGGCTGTGGCGAGTTCGATCCTGAAAGTGTCGACATCCTGGTCTCCAATCCACCCTACATTCCCTCAGCAGTTGTTGACAAGCTTCCTAAACATATTCGAGACCATGAACCTCGATCCGCTCTCGATGGCGGACCTGACGGACTTGATGTCTATCGCAACTTGCTGATGGAGGCCATGATGGTGCTCAAAACCGGCGGCGAGCTCTTCTTTGAGATTGGCGAAGACCAAGGTCTTGCCATGCACGATTTACTGAACGCGAATGGATTCACCAACATCCTAATCCATAAAGATTATTCGGGTCACGACCGCTTCGCTTCTGCGACCCAAAGCATTTAGTTATTTCTTCTTCATTTCCTTACGAAGACTTTCAAGAAAGTTTTTGGCGTGGTCTTGAACCTCTTCACGAAGAATTTCAGCAGCAGCAGGTGCCAAAGCTTGCAATAACGCATTCATTTCTATCTTGGGTGCATTGACGGTCCCAGTTACTGGAACTTTAACCACCTTGCCGATGGCACTTCCTCCGTATTTACCTAACATACGCTCGGTCAACGTGACCTCAATCATATAATTAATGGCTCCTTTTGAATCAACCCAGCCGCTGAAGGTGATCGGATGCTTATCAACAACCAACGTCACAGGGTCCAAGATGATGCGCCCATTTTTGACCTGCGCATTAATCAGGACTTGTTGTTGTTCCCACACCGTTGTCTTGGATCCTAATCGCGTCAGCAAGTCACGTAGAGTCTCTCCAAAAATAACTTTCACATCTTTTAACTGCAACGCGAACTCTGCAGAGCACCCCTGCTCAATCGGAAGACCGCTTATAAAGTTGAATGCGTTTACGTCCAGGGTCACAGAACCATTTTGAGCAAGGCTTCCTTTAAATATGGGGAATAGCTTCATGAAGAGGCCATCGAGCATCTCTTGATTGAGTTGCACATTTTCCAACATACGTGTCTTGGGTGGAACCGTACACATCAGATTATTACGTTCTAGGGTCAACATCGGATTCAACTTTAACTTGCCCTGATTTAATGCCGGGCCATACGAAATTGTCATGCGCCCATCAGATAGTTTCAGTGATGCATCCGAAGCACCCGCCTTTAGCCCCATCCCTTGAGCGGATGCGATGGCCACTGCACAATCCATCTGGCCCTCTGCAAAGAGTGTGTTAATTCCTCCTGCCAGCGGTGCCTTAAATGTGAATGGTCGCGCAGCACGTCCGGTTAAGGTCCAGTTATCAACACCTTGCGCATCCAACAACATCGTCAAGCGTTCACAATCAAGCGTTGATTGTCCCTCTACTGCAACGACACACCGCGATTTAAGCTCGGATAAATCAGCTTTACCTCTAAATCCAAGAATGTCGCTTGCAATATCCAAACTCTTAATTTCCAGTCGCTCAAAATCAGGTGCAACGACCATGTCGACAATGATCTTTGTATCTTTTTCTGCAAACAGCGTCTCTTTTTCACGCAGGATTGCAATTGATCCCAGAAGGTCACCCTTCACTTGGAAGGCAGCATTCGGCTTTGTTTGTGTGACGGACGCATTCATCCGAATATCAGGGATTTTCACAACACGATTTGATTGTGTCACAGAGATTCGTTGACCTGCGGCATTCATCAGCACCTTCGCCTCACCCTTCGCGATATCCGCAGTCGCGTTCATGACAATTTGCCCAACCGCGTCCGCCATCTTTCGACGCACATCGTCCGACAAAAACGGCCCCACCCATTGACGAAGCGCAGGTAATTCGAATTCACTGGAAAGCGACAAGCCGCGCACCGACGGTCGACTCACCTCTTTCCCCTGATCCTCAATCTTGTTCATCGCAAACCGTTTACATTGCCCCAATAATTGCCCTCCCGGCAGATTTAACGCAAAGCTCATATTTTCCACAACCGATGTGCCATCTGCCGTCAGAATAAATGCGGATGACTTCAGGGTCCCCTGCTGAATGATGGTACGCTCGCCAGGTTTAAATTCTGCCGCTAAATCACTGACCGTCAGGGTACTGATTAAACTCACCCGCGACTCCGCCTGTTGTGTTTCAAGTTTAAACGCGATCGCTCCCACCATCGTCGGAAGTTTTTTAAAGATACGCCGAAAATCACGGGAAAATGCAGTCAAGTTGATTGTTCCGTCAATCTTGCCGTTCTCAAGTTTCCCACGTGCTGAAATATCAGCGAAAGGCGCCCGCAACCGCAAGTCGCTAATCTCTGGAATACGACTGTCATGGGGCAAACGCGCCTTAACCATTAAGGATGGCGCCGGTTTCAAAAGAATCGGTTCACCCGCAAGTTTCATGAGCAAATCATCAATCGTCAGATTCGCATCAATCACTGTACCCTGTTCATCACCCTCAACATTTACAGTTATGTTTAGATGGCCAGACTGCAGGGTTAATTCAGGTGTAATCCCCAGCATTGGTCCAAAGTCACGAACAATAGCCTTCACGTCCGATTCACTCGTCACTGACAACGCACCTGTCGTTTTTTTATCTTTTGATCCGAGCTGCAACTGGCCCTTGGCACGCGTCCGCAACCACGGTGATGCAAAATCAAGCGTCTTGATGGTCACTTCGCGATTGGAATAATCCAAATCCGTCATCAACGCAAGCTCAGCCTTGGGAGAAGCCTTGAGTTTTTCTCCAGCAACTGAAAATGCATTGACCAATATTCCTCCTGAAATCTTAACTTGATTCAGACCTGCAACGGTCAATGAAAGTTCACCCTCTGCAATACCACTTTCAACCCATAGCGGAGTCTTCATCATTCGAAGTATTGATGAGAACAAACTTAAGTCGAGTTGCTGAAGTTTGACTTTTAATTTTTCAGACTTTGTAGAAGTCTTGCCAGAGGCCAGAGCAACAGGGCTGAGTATAGAACCGTCCACCGAGACAGTCCCCGTCCCGATTCTCATTTTTGTTTGAATATTCACGGGGTCAAGTAATGATGAAATGGCTATCTCTGCCGTGATTTGATCAGCCGCAGACCCCGTCCCAGATGAGGTATTAACAGCAACCTTGCCCTTTTCTACCACGAGCGTACAGGAAAGATCAGAAACGAGAAAGGGACACCCTTTTTTCGAAGACGCTACTCGCTCATCCACATCTTTTTTAATACCGCTTTCCTTTTTTTCAAGCTGCGTAATCGTCAAGTCAGGCCGCATCACGGTCATGCGACCAACCTTCCATTTTCCGAACGGCAACATCCGAATCAACCCCTTTTCAAGCTTTATAGAGTCCGCTTTAAAAGTAACGCCATTTTCTGCATCAAAAAGGTCAATCTTTTCGAAAGCGGGAGCACTAAACCAGCCAAATGACCATTGCCCAATAGTTACTTCGCGTGGCGCTATCTCTGCATTTACCCTGGCGAGAGCCCATTTACGCGACGCATCTGAAGACAGGATCGTCGGCAACAAGCCAAGCGTTAACAAAAAAAGCCCTGCGACAATCAGAAGGCCTTTAAATAAACTTCCTAAAAACCCAGTCTTGGGTCCTTCATCTAAAGCCTCAATATCATCTTCTTCACGTATTTCTGTAAATTCCATCTTCCACCTCCCTAATTTATTTGCTCACTTCCGTTCCGTATGTCCCCAGCGTAGTTTTCTGCAAAGCACATCACACGCATTATACCCCGTCAACTCAATCACTGGGACATCCTGCTCACTGCGGACAATCTCCACCTTGTCCCCCGCTTCCAACTTCACATCATCCCGTCCATCCGAACTGACAATCAATGGAACAGAGCACTTGACCACGCGAATGGCAATACGTGTTGTGGTTTTCACAACAAGGGGTCTGAAGGTCAACGTATGCGGACAGATCACGTTAATGACAAAGGTATCTGCGTCAGGCAACATAATAGGACCGCCTGCCGAAAGTGAATACGCTGTGCTACCTGTCGCCGTCGCAACAATCACCCCATCACTTAAGAAACTCGCAACCGCCAGATCATTCAATAACAACTCCAATTCAACGGCACGCCCCGATGCACCGTGATTGACAACGACATCATTCAAAGCATCCGGGATCGTCTCTGTCCCCCCCCCCTTATGTACAACGCTTATAGCAAGTGCCGCGCGACTACTCACCTGATAACGGTCTTCTCTTAATTGATGTAATGCCTCATTAAATTGATGTTGCTCAACACTCGTTAAATAACCTAGGGACCCCATGTTCAATCCCATCAGTGGCAAGCGCTGCCCGCCCAAGCGATGTGAGGCCTCCAGCATGGTACCATCTCCGCCAAGCACAACCACTCCTTCAATGCCGAGGCGGGTATACATTTTGATATCACACACATTAATCGTCGGGCTCTGTTTGGATATTTCCGTATCCGCATAAACAGAAAACCCCATGCCCGCTGCTAATGACGCCACATGTTTGACTTCCTCCATTGCATGAAGTTGCTTTTGATTCACAAATAAGCCAATCTTTTTCATCCACCCTCCTTCATTTTCTCCACCAAGCTAAAAATTCGACGTTTCCTTCTGGTCCCAACAACGGGGAGGGAACACATCCCAGCCAAGTCAATCCAAGGGACCCAGTCCCAAACACTCGAATATCCTCTACCACCGCTTCGCGGACTAATGGATCACGTACAACACCACCTGGTGCCTGCGCACGCCCAGCTTCAAACTGTGGCTTAATCAGGGAGATAATTTCACCGCCCGACAGCAATACCTCAACGATCGGGGGCAAAATAAGCTTAAGCGATATAAACGATACATCTGTCACAGCTCGCTCTGGTTGCTCAGGCAGATCCGCCACCTGCATATAGCGCGCATTAAACGATTCCCGAACCCATACGCGCGGATCCGAACGCATCTTCCAATGCAACTGCCCTCTCCCAACATCCACAGCCATGACACGATGCGCACCATGTTGCAACATACAATCGGTGAAACCGCCTGTCGAAGAGCCTACATCCAGACAGACCTTTTCTGTAACCGAGAAATCAGGAAATGCTAAAAACGCACCTTCCAGTTTGTCTCCTCCCCGGCTCACAAAACGTGGACGCGCATCAACGCTTAAAACAACATCATCCGAATACTTATGGCCCGGTTTCGTAGCCACTTGTCCAGCGACACGAACCTCTCCCGCCAAAATGAAACGCTGCGCCAATTCCTTGCTTTCAGCAAGGCCTGCAGTTACCAGCAATGTATCTAATCGTTCCTTCATGATGCTTTAGGGATTTAAATTATACCGCTTTGACCTTGATTCCGCAAGTGCGGATAATTAGGCTTTTCATCTAAAAAACAAAAGGCTACACTATGGATCTCTTTATGTCCTTGAGGAAATCTGATGATAAGATGGTGGCTTTATACTGTATTGTTTACGCTTGCGTATTTTTTTATGGCCCCGTATTTTCTGTTCCGTATGAAACGGCGAGGCGGTTATAGGATTCGTTTTGGTGACCGCTTTGGAAATTATCCACAAGATATCATTGAACGCCTGACTCAATTAGATCGTCCAGTATGGATTCATGCTGTCAGCGTAGGAGAGGTGTATGTGGCGGGGCAGGTTATGGGGGCACTTCGCAACCATAAACTCAACACAAAATTTGTTTTAAGTACCACCAGTTCAACAGGCTGGAAAGAGGCGGAAAAACTTGTTGCTGAAGGGGATGTCCTGATCTTTTATCCACTTGATTTTCCATCGAGTGTCAAACGGGCATTAAAGGCCATTAAGCCTTCCATTTTTATCATGACGGAGGCGGAAATCTGGCCCAATATGATTCGAGCCTGCCACGCTGCAGCGATTCCAACCTACTTGGTCAATGCCCGCATTTCCGATGAATCATTGCCGGGGTACCGTCTGCTCCGTTTTTGGTTTAAACCTATACTAAACATGTTTACCAAAATTTTTGCTCAATCGAGCACAGACAAGACGCGCCTCGTAGACATGGGTGCGAACGCAGATCGCATAGAGATTACCGGCAGCTTTAAATTTGACGTGGCTAATCGTAATCCAGAAAAAGAAGCCTCTGTTAAAACATTCCTTTCACGTTTTGGTATCAGCGATCAGCAGACTATCCTGCTGGGTGGCTCAACATGGCCAGGTGAAGAGGCGATTCTCATTGATATCTTTAAGCGTATCCGCAGTCGCTATTCTAATCTGCGTCTTGTGATTGTGCCGCGTCACTTTGAAAAAGCCGATGCGGTGCAGACCGAAATTGAGAGAGCCGGTCTTCGTTGTATCCGAAAGAGTAAGCTCGCACCAGATGCCACAGCACCAACAGACAGCACCTCGATCATTCTTGCTGACACGACAGGCGAACTGATGGGCTTCTATGGCAACGCCGACATTGTTTTTGTCGGTAAAAGCATCTGCGAACATGGCGCGCAAAACATGATAGAGCCTTGTTTGTGTGGAGCTGTGACACTCGTAGGCCCCAACACTGAAAACTTCCGGCCTGTAATGACAGACCTCTTAGAAGCCGAAGCTTTGATACAAGTGCAAGATGCCGTACAACTCGAACGAGAAATCATTCGTTTCCTAAATGACCCTGCAGCGCGCCGCGCCATTGGTGCACGTGCCACAGCCGCCGTCATTCGACGTACTGGCGTCGTAGCCGCAGTCGTCCGTACGTTGAGATACTAACCGTGTGACTTTAATTCCATTTGCAAGGTCTTTTAAAACAGGTTATAGTGTTATCTATCTTTTTGACAGGCAATCCCATTTTAATTAGGCATTTTTTATGACCCCCTTATTTATAGTTATTTCCGCACCCTCTGGAGCAGGTAAGTCAACGTTGTGTGATTTACTTTTACAAAATTATCCGGAATTGTGCTATTCCATTTCGTGTACAACGCGTGAGCCGCGCATCAATGAAGAGGATGGTGAAGATTATCACTTTATAACGGTAGACCGCTTCAATAAACTCATTGAAGATGGCGCTTTCCTTGAGCATGCGCTTGTACATGGCAACTATTACGGCACACTCAAGGAACCCATTTATCAGGCGTTGCGCGAGAATCAATGTGTATTATTAGATATCGATGTGGCTGGCGCAGCACAAGTGAGGCAATATGTCGAAACGCTTTCCGAAAATGATCCATTACGCATGGGTTATATCGACATTTTTATCAATCCGCCTTCCATTGAAGATCTTGAAGCACGTCTTCGTGGACGGGGTACAGATTCAGAAGCGGTCATTGAAAAACGGTTGAAAAATGCAGAGCAGGAGATGGAGCAGGCCGGTTCGTATATGCATCAGGTCATGAATGACGACCTCGACGTCGCCTACCGACGTCTCTGCGACATCATTAACGTACGGGCTCGTTTCATATAAGGAGGACGCATCATGGCAACTATATTAATCGGTGTAACGGGATCAATCGCAGCTTATAAAGCTTGCGAACTCACACGCCTTTTTGTGAAAGAGGATCATGAAGTTCACGTGATTATGACCGATGGGGCCAAGAAGTTTGTCACCCCCTTAACCTTTAGGACACTCTCGCGTAACCCTGTTGCCGAAGCCCTGTTTGACGACCCTGATAACTGGGTGCCCGGACATATTTCACTGGCGGATAGAGCGGACATTCTGGTCATCGCCCCCTGCACAGCCAATGTCATTGCAAAAATCGCCCATGGAATTGCTGATGATGTATTGAGTGCAACTGCCCTTGCAACAAGAGCCCCTATCCTTATTGCTCCGGCCATGAATACGGGAATGTGGGACAATGCTGCGACACAGGCAAATATCGCACTGCTCATCTCACGCGGCATACGTATCGTAGATGCCGGAACCGGCGACCTTGCTTGTGGCATTACTGGAAAAGGTCGCATGGCCGAACCCGAACATATTGCTCAAACGGTGGTACAACTCTTACAATGAACATTCTCATCACGGCAGGTCCTACACGCGAACATCTTGACCCGATGCGCTTTCTGAGCAATTGTTCAACCGGTAAGATGGGCTTTGCCATTGCACAGGCTGCATCTGAACGCGGACATACGGTCACGCTGATTGCAGGCCCCGTGAGCTTGGCGACCCCTTCTGGTGTGACGCGCATTGACGTAGTCAGCGCCCAAGACATGCTGGCTGCGGTTCAGCAGGCACTGCCCCACCAAAATGCACTTATTATGTCGGCAGCCGTCGCCGACTTCCGGCCAGCACACCAAGCAGCAACCAAACTGAAAAAAAGCGAGATGGATCCAGTTCTCCACCTAGAGCCCAACCCAGACATTCTCAAAACCATCTTCTCTCTGAAGGGTACACGCATCTTTGTCGGGTTCGCAGCGGAAACAGGCGACCCAACTGCTGAAGCCCAGCGGAAGTTAGTTTCCAAAGGTCTGGATATGATTGTAGCTAATGATGTTACAGCCGAAGGCGCGGGTTTTGCAGTGGATACAAACCGCGTCACGTTCATTACTGCTAACGAACAACCCCGCGCGCTACCCTTGCAATCCAAGTTTGCTGTAGGACATGCAATCATTGACTGGATTGAAGCGCATCAGTAAAGCTTCACGACCGCAAATCCAGGCAACCCGCGAATACCGAAAGCCTCTAACATTTTTTTAGGTTCGGCACGCTCAGGATGTTCTGCTTGAACAAGAATCACCTTGTAGCTTTTCAGCCTTTCTGCCACACGCGAATCTTTAAACGTTGTCTTCTCCATGGCGGTACAATTTTTGCACCAGGTTGCCCAAAAATCAACAAAAACTGGCTTACTCTCTTGCTCGGCTTGAGCAAGTGCCTTACGCCACGCCTCCATATCACCCGCCATGATCGATCCCTTGCGTTCTGATGCGACAGCCGGTATAAAACCAATGACGGCCAAATAACCGTAATACACGGACAAGCCAATCAGAGACACGCCAAACGCCTGCTTCACACGTACCATCCACTTCCCGGGGCGCGGCAGAACAGATAGCCCTGCACCTGCAAACGGCCATGGTAAAGCCATACCCAATCCAAGGACAAAAGGAAAGAACTGTGCGAGCGAAACGCCTTCTGTTGTCAACGTCCCTGCTAATAAAAGCACCGCCAACACGACCGGTGCCACACATGCTCCAGCAAGTATCGCCGACAGTGCACCCGCCGCGAACGCAGTAATCAATCCCTTACGCTGGTTACCTTTTGTCCCTGAAAAACGGGTCAGGTCAATCGCAAACAGATCGAATAGCGCCAGGGATAAAAGAGCGAAAATTAAAGCAACCGAAAGACTAAACCAGGGCGATGATTGAAGTGCACCAAAAAAGATCCCGCTCTTTATAACAGCCCATCCGCTTCCACCATACGTGATCGTCATACCTAACCCATACGCGCACCCGAGCAGAAAGCCACGACCACGTCTTCCATCCGAAGCACCTATGATAGCCAAATTGATCGGAATCATGGGAAGCACACAGGGTGTCAGGTTCAGGAGCACTCCCCCAATCAGGACCAACAACACCGTCAACCATGCACCATACCGCTTAAAAAATGTAATTGGATTCTCTAAGAATCCAGCGAACGCAGAGGGTTCGGCCACAAGTTTTCCATCGATGCGATCGAAGAAGGCCAGTAACTCAGAAGCGGAGAGATAGCCGCCTATCGTGGTCACAGAGCGTCCTTGCTTCCAATCAACCCCCACTGGTTCAGCCGACGCGTCTCCTACACTTTCAACAAAACGATTCTCTGCCTGGCGGAAACGAAACTGCCGCGTCTCTGGCAAAAAACAGACCTTCTCGTTGCATCCTTGAAGCCCCACCGTGACGAACATTCCATCATGGATCGACGGCATCCGCCAGATTGTTTCAAAAGCGTGAGCAAAGACCTTCACCCGCTTGGCAGGTTCAAAGAGATCCTGCTTTTCAACAGTAGGCGCAGGCTTGCGGCAAACCGCAGCGGGATCACTCAGAACCTTAAAAGATTCAGCATAAACAACATGACCCGTAGGCATCGTGAGAGCAACAATAATATCTATCCCTTCTGTCTGTGCAGAGAAAGATCGCACTGAAACCTGAAAGGGTGATACGGCTCCTGCCGACATCGAAGTGACAATGATCAAAGCCAGTAAGTATCGCATTCGTTTCTCCATGCATGCAATAGATCAACATTACCTGATCTTGGCAAAGAAGAGCAACAATCCCGTCAAATTAAACATGGCATGCATGACAATCGGCGTCAAGATTGAGCCCGTGGATGCATAGCCAGCGGAGAAGCCAACACTTAACACCAACAAGGGTAACAATGAAGGCGCATGTAAATGCATTAAAGCAAAATAGAGACTCGTCAGTAACGCTGCAAAAAGAAAGGTTCTTCCCTTTAACGCGATTGAAAAGAGTACCCCTCTAAACAAAAACTCCTCTAGAACCGGCGCAATGCCTACAGCACAAAAAAGTAATGCCGCTCTGACCCAGCCCGAAACACTTGGATCCTCTAGGCAATCAAAAATCTGCTGGCTTTTCATATCAAAACCCAACGATTCGCCAATACAGGATACCCCAATTGAAACCAGAAGAACGAAGGGAAGGATTTCAAACCCATATCGAACACCCTTGGAACCAGCGACACGCCATGGGCATTCGCTCACCCCAAACGCTTGACGAAATCCTATTTTTGAAGCCGACAAACACACCCAAACCGTCGAAAACAACATGGCACTATATAGACCAGCCCCCATCAGCATCGAGGAAGCAGAGGGCGTTGCTTGCGATGTCTTCGCCGAGCCAAGGGCCATTACGGCAAATAGAATGGTCACCCCCATGATAGGAATAACACACAACGGTGACAACGGACGATTTCTCAATGCATCCAAAGCCGGCAGATGAAGATCTTGACGTAAGAATTGGCGAGTCAACATCGAGTAAATACCCATTGTTGCACCCATAAAAACGATGCATCCGACAGCGATCCGACAGAGCAGCGGAATCATATCGATTTCATCAACCATAGCTGCATTAACCCAATCTAGAAAGGAAGGCGTCCAGCAATTTCGCCATGACAGGTGCACTCTTTTGAGTCTGGTCCATCACCTCCTGATGTGACAAGTGTGGACCACTGATGCCCGCAGCCATATTGGTAATACAGCTCAACCCAGCGACCTTCATGCCAATCGCATTTGCGACAACAACTTCATGAACCGTCGACATGCCTACTGCGTCCGCGCCCATGCCCCCATAAGCCCGAATCTCAGCAGGGGTCTCGAATCCGGGACCTGTTGAGTAAACATAAATACCGTCGGACAATGCAACACCCACATCATGTCCTGCACGCCGAAGCAAATCAGAAAGTTCTGTGCAGTACAGCTGCGACTGATCAGGAAAACGAACACCCCATCCCGGTACGACAGAGCCCCGCAACGGGGTAATCCCTGTCAGATTAATATGATCACGAATAACCATGAGCGCACCAGGTTGCAGTTGCGAATTAATTCCCCCTGCTGCATTAGTCACCAACAAACGAGAAACACCCATGCGGCGCATCAACTCAATGGGTAAAATTACCGTCTCCAAAGGGACACCTTCATAATAGTGCCGCCGCCCCATAAAAGCGACGAACCGTATGTTCTGCCGCTCAAAAATAACCATTTCACCCGCGTGTCCTGCAATCAACCCAGAACCCAGGCCGGCAATATCAGAATAGGGTACACGCGCTAACACCGTAGCGGTCTGAAGCGCCTGGCTCCAACCGGATCCTAAAATGAGTCCACACAAGGGCGCCTTTTCAAAACAAATGTTGGGCAAACATTTCGCTGCCTGTTCAAAAATTAAAGTATCCATAGTCGATTATCCTCGTCAGAAGCGGATTCCCGCCGTGAGTGTGACCGTAAAATAGAGCCCAACCAAAAGAAAAAGAATTCCCGTCATACGACGCGCCCATACTTCGACATTCGATAGAGTCGCATAAACGGCCCCGATTCTGTTTGCACCAAAGGCAATCATGAAGGAGACTCCGATCACGGGCAAGCCAGTTGCAATTCCATACACGCACGGGATAAGCAGTGCTGACTCCTGTTCAACTGAAATAGGAATAACACGCCCAAAATAAATAGCCGCCGAACTCGGACAAAAAGCTAATGCCAAAAAAATACCAAGAAAAAACGCACCGACAACCCCTTTCTTAGCAAGCCGTTCCTGAAAATGACCCAACCCTATTCCCACGGAGGGAAAGGAAATAAGTTGAAGTAACACCATGCCAACCAGAACGAGCAAGGGCCCCGTTAAAAGTCCCATGTACTTCTGCAACAGGTGAGACACGTGAGGCGAAGCAAAAAGCCCCTGTAAAATAAGCACGCCTAAAACAGTGTACGCAATCATACGCCCAAGGGTATAGACAACACCTGTCACCAAAACCACGACAGGTGAATCAACACGCTTACTAATAAAACTGATTGCCGCAATATTTGTCGCCATCGGACATGGACAAATCGCTGTCAATATTCCCAACCAAAATGCACTCGCTATCGCTATAGTCATAACACTCTCTTATTTCGGCAATCCGCTCTGGATGTAGGTGATGAAATCAGCCTCTTTCCCGTTGACCAGGCCCCAGACATTCTCCATCTTTTTGTACGTGCCGTTGTGCTGAATTACGACCACACGTGTATCCAGTTCAAAATCTTTTACAAAATGTTCGTTTGCGGGGTCATCCAAATTAACCGCCTTAAAGGTAAACCCCTTCCCTTCTATCGCCTTCAACGTGAGGGCCTCAATCCGGTTACAACTGGAACACCGCTGATTGCCATGGAAGTAATAGACCGTTGTCCCTACATGCTTTGTAACCGCTTGTGCAGGTGCCACAGGACGCTTGCTTTCGCGCAGGAACATCATTCCAAGGCTCCCCAGCACAAAAACGATCAATACAGCAGAAACAGCCTGTTTCAAACGATTAGGCTTACCGCAGGAAACCTCGCCATGGCACTCGCACGGCTTTTCATGGTCAGGCGCGAGCAAGCGAAGAACATCGCTCTCCGCTAGCACCTTCCCTGAACTGACAATCTTGTTGTCCACGCTCAACGCCGGCGTCATCATCACACCCGCCGCTGTAATCGCGTTAATATCCGAAATTTTCTCAAGCGTGGCGTCCAGTTCATGTTGCTGGATCACTTTTTCAACAGCAGCATACAGCTTCGTACACTTTTCACAGCCTGTTCCAAAAACTTTAATTTTCATCCAATAAACCTCATTCAAACATGTTACGCTTTGCAACCATATCGTGAGGTCATTAAACCATGTTCGGCGCATCATAAGCAATAAAGAAAAAATAAAATGTCTACTGTTACGGGTAGGGCGCATATTTTAACAACCTTATAAGCGATTTTTTTGGGCTAAATTCGTCATGTACAGAACACCTCTCTTTTGTCATAATTACTCAACTATGCGTGAAATTTGTTCTTTGTCGAGACGTTCGTTTGTAAAAGGTGTGCAGGCTACTGCTCTTGTGCCTCTTGTTGGCATGACTGGATGCAGTTTGTTAAAAAATGATACATTTAGCGTAGATGATTCATCTGACCTTCGACATCTGAATCTCTATTTTATACTACTGAAACAGTGGTGCGACGGGATGCTGACTCATCAAATCATCCGTTCCAAGGCGAAATCAATCATCTCGTCGATTGCATCCCCACAAACACCGAATCGTACTGCAATCTTGACGATGCAGCACGTACACACAATATCATCTTTGTCGCATAAACGTGCTATAAGACTGGGGTACCTGTAAGTTTCAACGCATAACTATTTCTCACACATTATAATGTGTGAGAAATAGTATACAGACAAAAAACACCATCCTTGTTAATCAAAGTTATTGTTTTTATTTAGGCGTATAAACGTGTGGCGGCGGCGGTATCGGCAATAACAATTAAATGTGGGTGGTTCTGCAAAAAAGATGCTGGATTGTTAAGCGAGACGGGGCCTTTGAATGCATCAAAGAGAATATCTGCTTTGTTTGCACCGAACACTAGCAGCAGGATAACCTTAGCATCAAGGATGGTCTGGATGCCCATGGTCATGGCGCGCGTCGGAACCTCGTCAATGGACGTAAAGAAGCGCGCATTGGCTTCTCGCGTATTCCGGGTCAAAGTCACAACATGTGTACGGGACTTCGGATCCGTGCCTGGCTCATTGAACCCAATATGTCCATTGCCCCCAATCCCCAATACTTGTAAGTCCAGCCCACCCGCCTGAGCAATAGCCGCTTCATAAGCGTTCACTTCCACTTCCGCGTCGGGTGCTGTGCCCGAAGGAATATGCGTCTGGTCAGAACGTAGCCCACATGACGCATAGAGGTTCACATTCATGAAGGTGTAGTACGATTGCGGATCATCTTTTGACAAACCATAATACTCATCCAAATTAAAAGTTTGAATTTGTGAAAAATCCACATGCTTAGACTTCACGGCCTTCGCAAGTTCGGAATACAGACCAATGGGCGTGCCACCTGTCGGCAAGCCAAGCACGGAAGCGGGCTTCTCCTTAATCTGCTTGATCACAATTTCAGCCGCTTTCACGGCACCTTCTTCAGGGGTAGCAACATTTATTAATTTCATTAAAAAAACCTAGCGATTTGCTGGCAGTGAAGCAGCAGCCACACATTGGCCGACACGACGCGCCTTCTCGTCCGGCATCATCAACTTGACCTTGCCGATCAGTTCAGGGGCGACTTCAGCCAGCGTTTCACGTGCAACCTTCACAATGATTTCACCACCCTTGCCGCTGGTAACACGCCCAAGGAGCAGGATGGTGTCATAATCATAGAACAATCGATACCAAGGTATCGTCCATCCGAGATAGACGCCGATGGTCGTATAAATTTCAATGGCCTTGGAATCATCTTTGGCCATGGCAGCCTGCACAACCTTCAAGCGCTCTGGCAAAAGCATATCTGCAGGAAAGACAAATCCGACCTTCACGGCCAGATAATTGACAGCCTGCTGCGAAAAGTACATCGCGCCAACGCCAACATCCTTCGACCATTCGTCCTGGCCTGCACCCAGATTAAAATCAACAGGAGCAAAAGCAAGCTCGCTCAACCGGCCCGTCAGGTGACCCTCACGGTCAATAAAACCAACTGCCTCGCTCGACCCCATGGCAATACCGAGAATCGCCTTCGAGCCGAACGACATCGCACCTGCCAGCGCTGTCACGTCGCCATCGTTGGCGACCTCAACGGGCACATTCCAAGCCTCTTGCACGCGCTTAAAGATGCGCTGGGCTATTGCTCGGTCATCGCCCTTGATCCCGCGGATCAGGGAAGCAAATTTTATCTGATTATCCACGATGATCCCTGCAGAACTACCGCCAATGACATCGACTCTCGGGAGATAAGAGGCGGCCTTCTTGAGTCCTTCTTGAAGCATATTGAAGTGGTAATTCGGATCTGTTGCAGTCACTGGAATCCATGGGAATTCATCAGCAAAGACGGTCTCTCCATCCTTGAGCGCTGAAATCTTGAAGTCGCTTGCACCTAAATCAAAGCCAAGCCTACATCCTTTCAGATAACCGCCTAATGTCTGTGCGTGAACCTTGGGCTGCGGAAACTTGTCAGGAGTTTTCGCGATGACCGTGAGCGGCTTGTTATATGCCATCTGCATCATCTCACAGTCAAACGCACGGGCACCAGTCGGCGAATAGGCAGCCTTCACATAATCAACCACGGCTACAGGTCCGACGATATGAACTTCATATCCGCCGCTTGCCCAGAGCATGAACTTCACAATGCGTTCGCAGAAACGGATTGCCTCTTCACGCATCGGTACGGCGAAATCCATAGCAAACACATCGCAAACACCACCTGCACGGACACAGGCGATCTTAATCAAATCCTTCTTTGCAGCCTTTCCTGCCTCTATCTTGAACTGCTGATAGACAGCAAACAAGGGTTTAAAGTCAGACTCGATTATCCTCATCATGCCACATTCACTCCATCTATAAATACTTTTTTCACGTCAAACATTTTGCAATCCAAAACCGTAAGGTCAGCCTTATAGCCAACCTCTATACGTCCATACGTGTATCCAATTCCTAACTCTACGGCCTGATTGTAGGAGGTCGTCTGAATGATCTCACACAGCGGACGCCCTGTCACCTCATGTACATTCTTCAGAGCAACGTTCATTCTGAGCATGGAACCGGCCAATGCGCCGTTTGAAGCAAGACGCGCCTCGCCGTTCTTGACAATCACATCCAGACAACCAATCGAAGACGGGCCATCCGGCAAGTGACTAGCGCGCATGGAGTCCGTAATCAGCAGGATCGACTCAATGGGTTTCTTTTCAAAAACAAGTTCAATCATCTCAGGGCAGATATGCACCTTATCACAGATGACCTCGATTTTAACGTCTGGCAACAAGAAGCCAGCCCCTACCATTCCGATGTCACGATGATGTAACGGAGACATCTGGTTACAGAAGTGGGTCAGATGCCTGAGCCCCTGTTGATACCCTTGATAGAATTGGGCATACGTCGCCTTGGAGTGTCCGCAGGACGCAACAATGTCTTCCTGACATAATTGCTTTCCAAACTCAACCCCGTGGTCCAGCTCAACCGCATACGAGACCTGCGTCACGCGTGAGATGGCACTGAGTCGCTTAACCTCCTCAATATCAGGAGTCCGTACATACGCCGGATTTTGTGCACCCAGGCAGGAACAGTTGAGATAAGGACCTTCCAGATGGACACCACAGACTTTGCTATAGCGGTTGTCGTACTTGGCAACATTTCGCAAGGATGCGGCCAACTGCTCCTCCGGCAACGTCAAAGTCGTCGGACAGAATTGCGTGCAGCCTTCCGCCAGCTTGGCCTGCGCAATCTTTTCAATTGCACAAGGCTCTTCTGTATCGGTCACATCATATCCTAACGCGCCATGCGTATGGATATCAATAAACCCAGGAACAATATAAGTTCCTTTTGCGTCATAGACCCAATCTGCCGATGGAAGAGCAGACGTACTATCATGTATGGCAATAATTGTATCGCCCTGAATTTCGATAACAGCATCCTTCTTCTCAATCCCTGGCGAAACAAGTGTCGCATGGATGATTAATCCTGATTTCATTTTAATTTCCTACAATTCACGAATAAAGATATTCTTGAACTCGATCGGGTCACCATGACATTGTAATTCGATCTGCTCTTTGGGAAAAATCGGAATGTCCTTATTCCAATAGTTCTCAAGGATAACATTGTCGACCACGCGCTTGCCATTGAGGTAGACATCCACTTTCTCGCCGATCATGCGGATGTAGAAAGTGTTCCATTCACCGATCTGGTTATCGGCAATCAATAATGCCTTGCTAGGATTCTTCTTATTATTATACAAGCCACCCGAACCAATATGCCATTGGTTATGCGCGTCCCATATTTGCACCTGGGGAGAACCGCGCAAATAGAGTCCGCTGTCGCCCTTCTTGGTCAGCAATCGCCAATCGCACCACATCTCAAAATCTGCATAATCCTTGGCTGTCCCTAAACTAAAACCCTTGCCATCAAAGCAGAGCACCCCATCCTTGACAGTCCAATGCAATTTGGAGTCCGCATCGGCAAGTGCCTGCATCTCCGTGCGTTTCTCCGGAGTTGCAGCCGCACGTTTAATCGGATTATCAAAGCCTTCCTTCTTGGTCACGCCCTTCCAATTGGCGAGATCTTTTCCGGTGAATAACTGTGTCCATCCAGGTGGAGGCGTATTGCTTGGGCGCACGATCGGCTTCACCTTGACATTGCGGAACCACAATTTGTCGCCATGTCCGCAAAAACTGATGCGTCCCATCGTACGTTTGAGTCCGGGATGTTTCTGTTTATCCAAAGTGCCATTCTTACTGGCTTCGTCAAGGTCTGCATCAACAATCACCGTACCATTCACCGTTACTTTCACGCGACGACCATCCATGATAATCTCTTCCGTATTCCACTCCCCTACTGGCTTTTGTGCCCCACGTTTTGCTGGAATAATGCCGTAGACCGATCCATGAAATTGATAAGAATGAAGGTTCGCATATTTTGGAGCCGTGTCTTCCAGCACCTGAATTTCAAAGCCTTCATACGCAGCGTTTCCGCCAGGTGTACGCACTCCAATCCCATTATTTGCGCCAGGCGTCAACTTAAATTCGAAACGAAAAATAAAATCACCATATTCATCCGCAGTAAAGAGGTCGCCACCGCCACCCTTAGAAGGATCAACCGCAATTTCCTTGTTTTCGTTTATATAATAGGCCGTTTTATTGCCCGTCCACGCATCTAAATTCGTTCCGTCAAAGAGCGTCAAGAACCCATCCGCATTGGTTTTCGGTGGCGGAAGCTGAATTCTATCTAGATCGATCATTGCCGCGGCCGCTATAATCGTAGGGGCTTTGTTAATACTTGTCGCAAAATCGCGAAGATTCTCAAGCGATATCTTCCCGCACGACACGAGAGCCTTCCAGCCCTTCAGCAGGTCAGCGGCACTTGCACTTGTGGATTGCAACTGCTGACGGACGCTACGCAGCAAGAAGGCATCTTCGGGCTTCTGGGCAAGTGCTTGCATCAAGGCGGGGGCAGCCAAGCCGTCGCGCCAGGTGGACAATGTCCGCTGGGCATCCTTGTTCGTGGAGGCAAGTGAACTGACAAACGCCAACAACGCGGGTGAGCCGATCCGGCCCGCAGCATCCAGCAATGTCTCTGATGGTGTCGCGCCTGCTACCGTCAATGCTTGGAGCAAGCGATCTCCATACCCTTCATTCCCAGGGCGCCGAGCCGCGAGCGCATACGCTTGGACGGCTTCGTTCTGCAAAGCTCCCTTCATCGTGGAAATGCTCGCCAGCAACTTCTCTTGTTCGTTATTACCCGCCGATACACGCAAATAACGGAACCCTGCCGTTGCAAGCTTGACATCCGAATCTGGCGCAATTGCCGCCTTAAGCGCAGCCTTGACCATTACGTCAGAACCTGGGTGCACTGCAAGAGTTTCTAGAATCAATTGCTTACCAAGAGCTGCTTGCTTAGGATAGGCCGTCGTCAATGCCGGCACCGTTACGGTTGCAGGCAGCGTTGAAAGAAAGGCTGAAAAGGTCTTATAATTATCGTTGTTCACATTCGCTAGACGTGATGGCAATACTTGCTGTAAAACCTTTGGATCACGCAGGGCAAGCCCGGCCAGTGCAGCACTGAACACCGTCTCATTCGTATTACCACACATATCTAACAGCAGCTCCGTTATCGGAGCATCCTTATTCACCCCCAACGAACGAAGCAACAAAGCAATAATAAGCGGTTCATCCGATTTGCGCGTCACATCACACCACTTCTCCTGATACTTAGAAGAAAGCGGACTCTGGATTTTATTAATTGCAAAGGCCTGGTATGCGATGTCGCCCTTTGTCTGAACAGCCTCTGAAAGCAATTTGAATTGTCCAGCCATATTCGCTTTCATGAGTGCTTCTCCCAACAGTCGCACCTTGGTTTTAGGGAATACCAACGTCGCAGAATCATAAATCCCCTCAATCGCTTGCCGCGTCATGTTTGCTGAAGCAGCAACATTCACATCCTTCGACTTGCATAATTCCTTGATGATCGGCAAGGAACGCTTCGTGCCAATCCAGCGCAATTGTTCAATAAAGAACAACTGTTGTACAGGGGATGCGCTCTCTATCGCATATTTCGCAAACAGAGCCTCCAGTGCCGGATATTGTTTTGATGCGGGCCCTTTGACGCTGACGGCCTGACCGAGCGCAAAGAGCTTTGTACGCACTCCTGCATCGTTCAACCCATCAGCTGCGACCTGCTTACACAGCGCATCAACATCTGACAGGTTTGGCGAATTAAGCAAGGGAGCAACCTTCTCGACGGTTGCATTCGTTTGCGTGATTGATCCAAACTGAACACCGGTCTGTGCTAGACTCGCGAATGAACATGCAAGAGCACCTACCCACATAACAATTATTTTTTTCATAGTAAAAATCCGGTTCTTCACGGTTTGTCGAAAAAATCATATAGCCTTTCGAATGTCAGTTGA